>DATHOI010000498.1:0-2496 GCA_035485095.1 Polyangiaceae bacterium
GCACGCCTTCTACGCCATCGGGCGGCACCATGCGCTTGGCTTCTGCCCGTTCTCCGTCGAGTCGGAGGACGTCGAGCAAGCGACGATTGCGCGCGCGTATCCCGTGCTGGCGAGCGTCGCTCCGCTCGTGCTCGCGCGCCAAGGCTCGGACGAGCTCACGGGCGCGTTGCTCGACAAGGAGCACCCCGAGGAGACACTCTCGCTCGGAGGCTACGCCGTGCGCGTCGTCCATGATTTTACCTGGGAATGGTCCTCGGGAGACAAGAGCGCGCCCGCGTGGCCTCGCGCTGCCGGCCTACTGATCGTCGTCGGCGCCGATGAATTTTTGGTTGCGGGCAGCGGCATCATCGTCACGTTCTCGGCGCTCAGCGCCGAGGCGGGGGAAGTCGGGCTCGAAAGCGTCGACACCGGAACTTGCATCGCCGGCAACTTCGTCGTCGAGCGGCGGCTCAATGGCGATGAAACGCATCAGGGGCGGCATTGCCGAATCGCGCCGGGTGAGTTCGGGCTGCGGCGAGTGAAGCTGTATCGCTACTGATGATCCGGTGAACGGCTCGCGTGTCGAAGGTAGCAGGCGAGTGTGATGCCGCGCGCCCGGCGATTTGCCCGCTCGCGCGCGCTACCGAATCCGTAGCTCGGTCGACGAAACTTGCGCGCTAAGTTTCAACGAGCCGCGGAGTGCCAATGTGCTATTCGTGCGCTGGATTGCCGACTCGCCGAAGCTGGTGAGCGCTTTCGACTGCGCGGGCGGCTGCCCGCTGGCTGAGGTCGTTGTCACATGCAAAATCGCTATCGTTTGGGTTGGTTGAGCGTTCCTGTGCTGAGCTCGTTGTTGGCGTGCGGTTCGCTCGCGCCGAGCAGCACCTCGGGCAATGGCACGAGCGGCGCGAGCTCGGGTGGAAGTAGCGCTGTGGGCATGAGCGGCGCATCGTCCACGAGCGGTGCGAGTGGCGGTGTTGCAATGGGCGGTGCTGGTGGCGCTGGCGCGATGGGCGGTAGCGCGCAGAGTGGCGGAGCCGCCAACGCCGGAGGCAACGCGGGCTCAGCCGGCGCTGCTGGTTCTGGCGGCGGCGCTATCGTCGGTTGGCCGCCAGCCGATGCGCCCGCGAATCCGGCGCCTAATTTCGGCCCCAACGTCCTGATCTTCGATCCGAGCATGTCGACCGCGAGCATCCAAAGTCAGCTCGATGGGATCTCGAACAAGCAGAACGCCGAGACACCGGACACGGTCGTCGGCTTCGGTTATGGCGCGGAGTACAGCACCGCGCGCTACGCGTATTTCTTCAAGCCAGGGCAGTACTCGGCTGATGTAAATATCGGTTTTTACGTGCAAGCACTCGGGCTCGGTCACTCGCCGGACGACGTGACGATCAACGGCGCAGTGCGCGTCAAAGCGGCCTGGCGCACGGACGACCCGGGCGACGCGCTCTTGAACTTCTGGCGCGGAGCCGAAAATCTCGCCGTCATTCCCTCGCTGGCAGCCGACAATAGTGTCGACATTTGGGCGGTTTCGCAGGCGACGCACCTACGGCGCATCCACGTGAAAGGCAGCATCGCGCTGTCCGACGGCGGCTACTCGAGCGGCGGCTTCATCGCTGACTCGAAGATCGACACCAAGATCAGCTCTGGGTCGCAACAGCAATTTTTGACGCGCAATACCGAGTTGACCAACTGGCAAGGCGGCGGCTGGAACATGGTGTTCGTCGGCGATGGGCAGGCCCCAACTGGTACCTGGCCGAATTCGCTGGTCACCGTCGTGAGCGCCACGCCAGTGATTCGCGAGAAGCCGTTCATTTTCATGGAACCGAACGGCAACTACTACGTGATGGTGCCCTCATTGAAGATGAACAGCACCGGCTCGAGCTGGGGCACGACCGACGCGCCCGGCAACTCCGTGCCGATCGAGCAATTCTATTTCGCCAAACCCGGTACGGATACCGCGGCCACCATCAACGCCGCGCTCGCGCAAGGCAAACACTTGCTCTTGCTCCCCGGCATCTACCACCTGACTGACAGCATTCAGGTCACTAATCCCAATACGATAGTGCTCGGTCTCGGTATTCCCACGCTCATTCCAGACAACCCCATTCCGCCGATCGTCGTTTCGGATGTGGATGGCGTAACGCTGGCCGGTTTCATCGTCGACTCGGGGCCGATGAGCTCGCCCACGTTGCTGCAAATGGGTCCCGCGGGCAGTAGCGCGGACCATTCTAAAAATCCGAGCGCGCTGTTCGACGTGCATTGTCGCATTGGTGGCGCAGAAGCGGGCACCGCGGCCAGCTGCTTCACCGTCAACAGCAGCAACGTGCTGATCGACAACACCTGGCTGTGGCGCTCGGACGACGGTGCCGGCGTGAGTTGGGACGGCAACAAGAGCAATAACGGTCTGATCGTGAACGGCAACAACGTTACCGCGTATGGCTTGTTCGTGGAGCACTTCCAACAATACCAAACGCTCTGGAACGGCAACGGCGGCACCACGTATTTCTATCAATC
>DATHOI010000499.1:0-4053 GCA_035485095.1 Polyangiaceae bacterium
GTAGCCCGAAGCAGTGAACGAATATGTCAGCGCTATCGGCCGCCTAGCTTGGCGCGGGATAAACTGTGGACAAAACGAGAACGCCCCTCGACTAGCGAGAGGCGTCTCGAGCTCGGCGCAACGAGCGCTGAGGGAGCTCCGTCAGTTCAAACTGTCGGCTTCGATTTCCGGCGGGTCGAGCGGGCGCGCCACGAACAGCCACTGCGTCCGCCCGTTGGGACCGACGAAGCGAACGTGCTCGTCCGGCAGGGCACGCAGGTGAAACCGCGGCCCGGCCTCCGACTCCTCCGAAGTAACCAGCGACATTGCGTCGAGCACGTGTAGACCACCGAGCACGTCCTCCGGCTCCGCTTCGAGGCGGTCCGCAAGATCCGTCAAATCCAAATCACGATCGCCAGCAAAGGCGCCGAGCACGCGCTGAGCCGCGATGCACCGCTCCTGTTGGTCTGGCGTGATCTTGGACCACAGCTCCTCCGGGATAGTCAGCGGCAACCCCGACGCGCCGGCATCAGCGGCTACCTGAGCGAATTGGGACTTCAATGGCGCAAACATACGTTGAAACTTAAGCACCCCTCCTCGGCTGTCAACCACCGGAATTGAGCGCTTTGACGCGTTGCGCGAAGCTCTGTCTAGCTTTCGGAGACAGCCGCGCGCCGACGGCTGCGAGAGCTCAGACCGCGGCTACCTTGCTCGTGCTCACGCTAGGCTTTTTTTTTACGCCGCCACCAACCTTCGAAAACAGCGTGTGGTCGAGCCACTCGGTGAGCGGCAGCGCGACGTAGATCGACGAGTAGGTGCCGAGCACCACACCAATCACCAGTGCCAGCGAAAAGTCCTTCAGCTCGCCGGTGCCCCAGATGAAGAAGGCCAGCAAACTGATGATCACCGTACTGCTGGTGAGCAGCGTGCGCCCGAGCATTTCCGAGGTGCTGATGTTGATCAGCTGGAAGAAGCTCGTGCCTCGCAGCTTGCCCAAATTCTCGCGCACGCGGTCGTAGACGATCACCGTGTCGTTGACCGAGTAGCCGACGACGGTCAGCGCCGCAGCGATGGTCGTCAAATTGATCTCTTTGCCAAGCAAGATCAGGATGCCGATCGTGCCCAGCGCATCGTGCGTCAACGCCACGACGCCGCCCGGCGCGAACCGCAGATCGAAGCGGAACGCGATGTAGACCATGATGAACACGATCGAAATCGCGATGCTCTTGATGGCGCTGTCCCGGAGCTGCGCGCTCGCGCGCGGGCCGATCCACTCCGTGCGTAAGGCGGACTCGGGGACGATGTCTGCGCCGAGGCCTTGCTTCAATCCGATCATGAGCTGGTCGCCCTTGCTCATGAGTTGAATCTCGACCTTGTTGTCGCGCGCGTTCTGCAGCACTGGGTTGTGCTCGCCAGGACGGAGCACGATGCCCTTTATCGGCGCGACGCTCTGCTTTACCCAAGCGAGATCCGGGCTGTTCCGATAGCGCACGCTGATCTTATCACCGCCCGGGCTGAACTTGACCTCGGTGGCTTGGCGTTCGAGCGGACAGGTCGCGTTGCCCTCGGCCGCATTCAGACACAGCGCGTTTTCGATCTCGGTCTGCTTGGCGAGGGAGATGGTGGACACCTCCTCGACGCGAATCAGATAGCGATTCGGATTCTTGGGGTCATCGATGCGGATCACACCCGGCGACGAAAAGCCCGCGCGCACGACCGCCTTGCGCAAGTCGGAGGCGCTGACGGGTCGTTTGAACGCGATCTCGACCTCTGTGCCACCCGTGAAGTCCGTGCCGAGCTTCGCTTGGCCGGCGATCAGCAGTATCGCGGCGCCGATGGTCAAGAACAGACTGAGCCCGATGAAATACCATCGGACGGCCATGAAGTCGTAAACCTTGCCGGATTTGAAGAGGTGCATCGTTCAACCCAAATCGAGCTGGGCGCCGCGCCCCAGGTTCTTGACCCAAAGATCGACCATCAGGCGGCTGACGATGACGCCCGTGAAGATATTGCAGATCACACCCACCATCAGCGTGACTGCGAAGCCTTTCAACGGCCCAGTGCCATACTGCGCGAGCACCAAACCCGCGATCACGGTCGTTACGTGGCCGTCGATAATCGCGTTCAACGCGCGCTTGTAACCGACATCCACGGCGGCGCGCGGACTCTTGCCGAGCCCGAGCTCCTCGCGGATGCGCTCGTTGATGATGATGTTGTTGTCCACCGCCATACCGACGGTCAGCGCTAGGCCGGCAATGCCTGGCAATGTCATCGACGCGCCGAACGAGGACAGGATCGCGAGCTGCAGGAACAAGTTCATGACCACCGCGATGTCGGCGATGAAGCCGGCGCGCTGGTAGTAAATCATCATGAACACCAGCACGAGGCCGATGCCGCCGAGCGCGCCCTGGATACCGAGCTTGATCGCGTCCTGACCGAGAGAGGGCCCGATGCGCTGCTCGTTCGAGGGCGAAATCGGCGCGGGCAGCGCGCCGGAGCGGAGCACGAGCTCGAGGTTCTTCGAGTCACGGAGCTGCGCCTCTGGGTCGCCCGAGCCCATCGTGATCTGGCCGTGGCCGCCCGCGATTCGACCTTGAATGACCGGCGCGCTGCTGACGCGACCGTCGAGGATGATCGCGAAGCGGCGCTTGATGTTGGCGCCCGTGATGCGCTCGAAGATGCGACCGCCTGCATCAGTGAAGGTGATCGAGACGTGCCAGCCGCCCATGCTGCCCTGGCTCTGTTCGGGCTGAGCGACAGCCTCGCGGATCATGTCACCCGTGATCTCGGCGCGACTCTTGAGGAAGTAGGTGCGGATGCCGGACTCTTCCTCGCGCAGCGTCACTTCGTCGACGACGCGCTTCTCGACGCCATAGCCCACCTCGCGATCCGCGGGTACGTCGAGGGTACTGACCCATTCCCGCATGCGCTGCAGGGTCTGGGTGGTCGTCTCTTTGGGTTGCTTGGCCAAGACCGCGAAGGTGTTCGCCTTGGTTTTGGTGCTGCCCTCGTCGTCTTTGCCGACTGGCGCGTTCTCGATCTTGAACTCGAGGCCCTCCGGCAGCGTCTCTTCTTTGGCGGACTTTTGGATGCCGCCGAAGAAATCCGTGTCGTCATCGAGCATCTTGAACTCGAGGCGCGCCGTTTGGCTGATGATCTCGCGGATGGTGGCGAAGCTCTTTTCATCCTCGCCCGGCACTTCCACGATGATGTCTTCGTCGCGAGAGGAAACCGCAGCTTCGCGCAAACCGAGCTCGTCGACGCGACGCAGGATGATGTCTTTCGCCTGGCTCACCGCGCGTTCGCGAATTTGGGAGCCCACGTTCGAGCGCACCTTGAAGACCAGCGTGCGCTGATCCTGAGTGCGCGAGAACGACATCTCCTGTCGGAACTTCTCCATGAAGCGCTCGTCGAGCTTGCTCGGGTCCGTGCCGTCCTTCACATGCACGCGAATCTCATCCACGGGCCGACGAGGCGATTCGATCTCGACCTTGTCGCGAAGCTTCTTGTAGACGTCCTCACTCGGCAGATCGTCGCCCTGATGTAACCCGAAGATCTTGGCTAGCTCGAGGCGCATGTCCTCGTAGTAATGGTCGCGCTTGTCCTTGATGGCTTCGTCGACGTCCACCGTATAGACGAGGCGCAAACCGCCACGCAGATCCAGCCCTGCCACCAAACGGAAGGACACGTGGTCCTGAATGTACGCGGGGCATTTGACGCTCGAGCTCCAACTCGGGAGCGTCGGCCAAAGCACGAGAAAGCCGAACAAGCACGCGCTGACGGTGAGCGCGCAGCGCATCCGCCAGCCCAAATCCATCACGTCGACCGCGGCGAACGCGAACCAGAGGCTGAGCACCCCGAGCAGCACCATCGGCCAGAAGGCGTCGTTGTGCGCTGCAGCAGCCGCTCCGGCCGCGAACAGCCCGGCGGTCCAGAGCACCCATCGCTCACCGCGGAAGGCGAACCCCGAGAGCACCAGCAGGGCAGCAAGCCCACCAAAAATCGACGTGAGAACGGTATTGATCACGACAGACTCGCTTCGAGATACGAGGCGGGGAAAGCCGCCCGCGCCTT
>DATHOI010000500.1:0-7497 GCA_035485095.1 Polyangiaceae bacterium
GACCGACGGTAGGAACCGCGAAGTCATTCGCCGTGCTCGCGTACAGCGCAATCACCACGGCCAACATCTCGAACGTCATCGGCGACATCGGCGTCAGCGCTGGGGCCGTGTCCACTATCACCGGCTTCGACACCCCCACACCAATCAAATACGGCACCGACTCGCTCGCTCCCAATACGGCGCGCGCTATGCTCGCGCAGCAGGACGTGACCGCTCTCGTCGGCAACCTCGATCCGCGGCCGTGCGACACCGACTACACGAATGTGGTCGGGGGTCTGACCGGCGACATTACCCTCTATCCTGGCGTCACCTGCATGAATAGCTTCACCGCGGATGTGCTCCTGAACGGACATGTCACCCTGGACGCGCGCGGCGATTCGAACGCTTTCTTCATCATCCGAGGCAACCTGACACTCACCGTTGCCGACGCGGCCCAGGTCGTCCTGGCGAACGGGGCGGAAGCCTGCGGTGTATTCTGGCGTATCAGCAAACAGGTGACGATCGGTAAGACCGTGCAGTTCTATGGCACCGTCATCGCGGGCTCAGCGATCACCATGAGCACGGCTTCGACCTTGGTCGGCCGCGCTCTCGCGCAGACTGCCGGCGTGCATCTCGACGCCAACGCGATCACCGTGCCGACTGATGGCCTGGTCGGCTCGCCCGGAGTTTGCACCCACGTGCAGTGACACCTAAAGTACCAGGGCTTTGAGGCCCGAACCCCGACCCTGCTCATGACTCAGCCGTTCGCAGATTTCGGCGGGGCGCACTCGCGTCAGCGTAAAATCCCATTTTTGGTGATCGCGCCTGCGGTGGTGTTGATCGTGGGCCTGGCCGCGGGCTTCGCGCTCGCCGTGATCGGCACGGTTCGGCTCAAAACGCAGAGCGACGACGCCGCGTCATTGCGCTGCAAATTGCTCTCGCTGACGCTGGCCGAGCGGCTGCGACGCACCTCGGGTGAAGATCGCGCGGTCGTCGTCGAGCGCGCAGCACGGCGCTCTGGCGCAGAGCTCTTGCTGGTCGGTTCGGACGGCACCGTGATCGTCGATGGCACACAAGGCGCCCCCCCCAAAGATCGCATTTTGGATCTCTTGGTCGCCGGTGAAGGCGAGACCACCACTGAGCTCGGGCGCTCGCGTTTTTTCTCGGCTGCGCTGCAGTCACCCACGGAATACATGAACATCCTGGCCTTCGTGGAGGCGCCAGAAACGCCCTTCGCGACGCGGTCGCTGGTGGCTTGGGTGGGTATTTTGACCGCGCTCTTGGTCGGCGTCGCTGCGCTCGTCGCGTTGGCGCTCGCGCGCGACGTGCACGCCGACGTGACGTTCGTGCGCACCCGCATCGTGGAGATGGCGCGCGAGGGCGCCGACCCCACAGGCAAACCGATCCCCGTGCGCTCGGTAGATTTGGTGGGGTTACTCACCAGCGCCTTCAACGTCCTAGTAGATCGGTTCACCGCGGCCGAGCACGCCTACCGTCAGGACTTGTCCGGCGCTCTCGCTTACGATCGCGACCGCAGTGATTTCCTCGCGGCCTTGAGCCACGAGCTGCGCACGCCACTGAACGCCATTTTGGGCTTCACGGACGTGCTGCTCAGCGAGGTCGACGGCCCGCTCAGCGCCGACGCGCAAGAGAATCTGTCCGTCGTCCGCAACAGCGGTCAGCACTTGCGCGCACTGATCGACGACATCCTCGACTTGTCGGCGCTCGAATCAGGCGAGCTGCGTCTCAACTGCAAGATGATCGACGTGCTGTCCATCGGGCAAGAGGTGGTACGCGAGGCGCGCATCGCCGCAGAGGCGAAATCGCTCGAGATCAACGTGGTCGGCAACCGCGCCATGGCCTTCGCCGATGGCCGACGAGTGCGGCAAATCATCGGCAATATAGTGGGCAATGCCCTCAAATTCACGTCCAAAGGCAGCGTGTCCTTGCGCATCGACCCGCGCGACGGCGGCGTGACCATCGCCGTCAGCGACACCGGTCCCGGCATCGCCCGCGAGGACCACGAAGCGATCTTTCAAGAGTACTGGCAGGCGGGCGAGGTCAAGCGTCAGCGTGTCGGCACCGGGCTCGGGCTCGCCATCACCCGGCGTCTGGTGCAGATGCACCGCGGCTTCATCGATCTGAAGAGCCAGCTCGGCAAGGGCTCCACGTTCACCGTCGTGCTGCCCTCGCGTCCCCCCGTGATCGTCGAGCAGCCAGAGCCACCGCCGCCCCGACAAACCATCGATTCGGGAGACTTCGGAGGTTTGCCGTGAACGCCGGCGCGGCACGCTTGATCGCGCGTGTGCTGGGCATCGAGCTGTCCTTCACGCTCGCGTCGAGCGCGCTCTTGGCGCTGCTGACGTCGCATTTCTTGGTATTGAGTGGTCAGGTCGCGTTCGAGGGCGCAGAGACATTGGCGTTGTCCGTGCTCGCGGGAGGTGTCTTCTCGCTCGGCCGCAGCTTCCTGCGCATGCGCAGGTATCGCTTCGTGCTGCGTTCGCTCGCGCTGGGCTCGAAAGCCGTCGAGCCGGCGGAGCTGTTTGCGCTGAGCGACGAACCGGCACGCGTCGTGTTCGGTTGGCTGGCCACGTCAATCCTCAGCATTGCCGGGTTTTTGACGATATTGCGCCCTAAAATCGTGGATTTCTCGACGAGCATGAACCTCGCGCTGCTCGGCATGGTGATCGTCGCGGCGGCTTCCTTGCCGCTGTTCGTGGTCGTGCGCTCGGCGTTCCTGCGCGCGCTCGAGCTAGCGCCACCCGAGGTGATGCGCGAGGTGGTCGAGGAAGCAGAGTCGCACGGCATCATTGGGCAGCGCGTGCCGCGTCGCTTGGTCGCCGCAGTCACGACGCCGGTGGTATTTCTGGTCTTCGGCTGCGCGCTCATCGTCAGCTCGCACCTGCGCCGGGCCGACGAGCGCAGCCGCGAAGAAACCGCACGCGTCTTGGCGCGCGCGGCGCTCGAGCTACGCCCGGGCGTGGTCGCGGGGGCTGGCTTGGAAGAGGCCATCGCGCAGGGTGAAGCGCTGGGCTTTTCAGCGGCCGTTCGAGAGCAGCCCGACGGTTACCGCGTGGAGCGCGGTGACGACGGCATCGTCACCGTCGTCACGCCGCTCGATGAAGGCAGCGCGCAGGTGCGCTTCGAGGGCTCGGTCGTCGGTGTGCTGGGCGCGTCCTTCGTGCTGGTAGCGCTGTTCGGTACGGGCATCGCCAGTGGGCTCGGCATCGCGCTGGGGCAAGCGCTGGGCCAAGATCTACGCGCCGCCACGCGGGACGTGCGCGATCTGGGCACTGACGCCGTGCTCAGCGGAGGCACGCATGTCGTGCGCGCCGCGCGCTTTCGCGTCGTGGCGCGGCTCGGGCTCGCAATCGAGCGGCTGGCCGCGCGCTTCCGCGTCTTCGCCAAGGCGCAAGAGCGCGCCATTTCTGCGCGCAAGGCCACGGCCCGCATGCGCGGCATGTTCTTCGCGAGCGTCAGCCACGATCTGAAGAGCCCGCTGAACGCCATTTTGGGCTTCACGGAGCTGGTCCGAAAGAGCGAGACGTTGACCTCGGGCCAGGGCGAGAGCCTGAGCCTGATTGACCGCCGCGGCCGCGAGCTGCTCGCGTTGATCGAAACGATCTTGGACGCAGCGCGGGTGGATGCCGGCCAATTGAGCCTCGTCGTCGACGCGTGTGACGCCCGGCTCATGCTCGCCGAAGCCGTAGCCAAGGGGAAGGATCTCGGCGGTGACCGCGGCGTCGAAATCCTGGCTGAAGTCGCGGACAACGTCCCCTCACTGCGCGTGGATCGCGTGCGCATGCCGCGTGCATTGGCGACGTTCATCGGGCACGCGGTGCGCGTCTCGGAATCGGCCGCGGTGCACGTGCAGGTCGTGCCCGAGGGCGACGGCGTGCGCTTCGACGTCGAAGTCCCCGGTCAGCGCGTCGACGCGCACAAGCTCGAAGCCCTACTCGACCCGAGCCCAGCGCTCGGCCCGAGCGAGCATCGCGGTCTCGCGCTCGGCTTAAGGCTCGCGCGCTCGGTAGTCGAGCTGCATGGCGGCTCGGTGAGCGTGACTCCGCTGAGCGGTCGCGGCGCGGTTTTCTCACTGTTCTTGCCCGCGACCGACGTTCCTGATTCGCGGCGAGGCGCGCCGCTCAGTCGGCCCTGATTCTGCTACGCTGCGCGCAGCATGGCAGCCAAGAAGCCGCGTCGCGGCGCCGAGCCCGAGCCGACAGAGCACGTGAGCGAGCGTGTCCTCGGCACGACCTCCAAACCGGAAGACGACCGCTTCGACCGCTTGTTTCGGCCGGAATCGCTGGAGGAATTCGTGGGCCAGAAAAAGCACCGCGAGAACCTCAAAGTGTACGTCGAGGCCGCGCGGAGGCGCAGCGAGCCACTCGATCACATCTTGCTGTGCGGTCCGCCTGGCCTCGGCAAAACCACGCTCGCCCACATCTTGGCCAGAGAAATGGGCGTGACGCTGCACCAAACGAGCGGGCCCGCGGTCGAGCACAAAGGGCTCCTCACCGGTCAGCTCACCAAGCTCGCGCGCGGCGACATTCTATTCATCGACGAGATCCACCGCCTCAGTGCCACCGTGGAGGAAGCGCTCTATCCCGCAATCGAGGATTTTCGAATCGACGTGATGATGGGCGAAGGCGCATATGCCGAGAGCATTACGCTCGACATCAAGCCCTTCACGTTGATCGGTGCCACTACGCGCACGGGCCTGCTCACCAAACCGTTGCAAGAGCGGTTCGGTGTCACCCTGCGCCTCGATTTCTATCCGCCCGAGGATCTGGAGAAGATCGTGCTGCGCAGCGCGCGCCTCTTGGGCGTGCCGTGCGACAAAGAAGGTGCCCGTGAGCTCTCGACGCGTTCACGCGGCACGCCACGCGTCGCCAATCGCCTCGTCCGGCGTGTGCGGGACTTCGCCGAGGTTCAAGGCAGCGGCAAAATCGATCGCGAAATCGTGCGTCACACCTGCGACAGGTTAGGCGTGGACAACGCGGGCCTCGACGAAATGGACCGCCGCTTGCTCGGGATTTTGATCGAGCACTACGAGGGCGGCCCAGTCGGTGTCGAAACCTTGGCCGCCGCACTCGCCGAACCGCGCGACACGATCGAAGACGTGTACGAGCCCTATTTGCTGCAACAAGGCTACCTCGGCCGCACCCCGCGCGGCCGCATCGCCACCAAGAAGGCTTACGAGCATTTGGGTGAAAAGCAGCCCGCCAAAGCGCAAGGCTCGCTCTTCTGACCGGCAAGCATCACCACGTGCTCTGAACGTTCTTCATGAAGCCGTAGGGGTAGCCGAGGTCGAAGCTCGAGGCTTCGTCGAGGCGCTTCACTTGCTCGTCGCTGAGCACCACGTCGGCGGCGTTCACGTTCTCCTCCAGCTGAGCGACCGAGCGCGCGCCGAAAATGCAGGAAGTAACCTGCGGTTGTTTGAGCAACCAAGCGAGCGAGACTCCCGCGGGCGAGGCTTGCGCTTCGGCCGCGATGGCGCGCACGGCGGCGAGGATCTTCCAATTGCGGTCATTGTCGAAGCCTGCCATGCGGTCCTTCCACTTCTCGAGACGCGCTCCGGCGGGTGGCGGCTGACCTTTGTCGTATTTGCCGCTGAGAAAGCCGCTCGCGAGCGGCGACCAGGGCAAGATGCCGACGCCCTGCTGGCGACAGAGCGGCACGTGCTCGCGCTCGAGATCACGCGTTACCAAGCTGTATTGCGCCTGAAGCGTGACGAACGCGGACAGATTCTTGGTCTTGCTGAGCCACAGGGAATCCATCAAGCGGTACGCGGCGTAGTTCGAGCAGCCGAGGTACAGCACCTTGCCCTGCGTCACGAGGTCATCGAGCGCACGTAGGATCTCGTCCTCCGGCGTATCGATGTCTTGCATGTGAATCTGATAGAGGTCGATGTGATCCGTGCGCAGACGCTTCAAGCTGTGCTCGACGCATCGCAGGATGCGGTAGCGCGACGCGCCGCTGCGGTTCGGCCCCTCGCCCATGTTGAAGCGAAACTTGGTCGCTAGCACGACTTCATTGCGACGTTGATCTCGCTCGAACCAAGCGCCGATCACGCGCTCGCTCAGACCGTCTTGCCCATACACGTCGGCGGTATCGATGAAATTGACGCCCAGCTCGAGCGCGCGGTTCATGATCGCGAAGGACGTCTTCTCGTCGCTACTGACCTGGTGCATGAAGGATTTGTCGTCCGCCTCACCAAAGGTCATCGCGCCCAGGCAAAGCTCCGAAACCTTGACGCCCGCTGCTCCGAGTTTCTTGTATTTCATGATCCAGCTCCACCTTTCCGGGGCCACGGTGTAGCCCGGCGGCGCAGCATACACGGCGTGCCCGGGAACGGCCGAGCGCGCGCAGATTACGCGCAAGAGAGCGCGGCGGCAGCCGCTTCCAGGCGCCCCATGTACGGTTCGAGCGCATCGGACACGCGCTGCAACAACTGGGCGCCGCTCCTGTAGTGTCCAGAAACCCAAGAAACGCGAAGGTTTCCGCGAGGGGGAATATTCCGGAGCGGGCGTCGAGAAGCGCAGCGCTGGGGTCGACGGCGCGGCCGCTTGCGGCCCTCGCCCGCGAGAGCGCCAATCTTGAGCGCGCGCTGAGTGTCGAATTTCGTCAGCTGTTGCCGCGGGCGTGGGCGCCCACGACACTCTGACAAACGCCGGGCCACACTGAGCAACAAACGCTACTCGGAAAAGCGCCTCAATCACGTAGGCGAAAGCATATCTGTTCCCCTAACGTGAACTCGCTATTATACTGTGCACCGTGCTGTCCATCGTTACGGCTGACGCGATCGGAGTGATCGTCTTGGTGTTCAGCGGCACGGAAGTGAGCGACGCCGACTACCAACGTTCGATCGACGCGATTGAAGCGTCGGATCGCGCCGCGCTGGCGCGTGGTATCCACCACGTCTGCATCCTCGTGACGGACCATGACACGCCACGGCCGCCGCCCGCGTGGCGTCAGCGCATGGCGGCCTCGAATGACAAGCTGAAGTCGCCGCGCTGCTACTTTGCGGTGGTCTCACCCAGCGTGCTGATTCGAGGCGTTTTCACGGCGATCCAATGGATCATGCGCCGGAACACGGGGCGCAACTTCGTGGCTTGCGCGACGTTCGCCGAAGCCGCTGCGGGTGCCCGAGCGGACACGGGTCAGCTCTTGTCGAATCTGGAAGCGCTGTTCGCCGCAGCCAAGCCCGCGGTCAACGCGGACGGCCGACGTTCGCGTGAGAGCTCCTGAGCCACGCGAGCGCGTCGTCGACGGAGTCGAACGCGCGGGCCTTCGAGCTCATGCCCATGGTCGCCAAAATGCCAGACGCGAAAAAGCGGGATATCGTATTGCCGGTGATGATCGCGAGACGCTCGAGCGAGTCTTTCAGCGCGGTCACTAAGTATTCCCGAGCGGCGGTCTCGAGCTTGCGGCTCACACCGCGCTGATCGATCAGAATGCGAAACTTGCCGTTCGGTAACAGGCGGCCAAAGAGCGTGACGATCTCCTGCGCGTCCGCCA
>DATHOI010000501.1:0-2807 GCA_035485095.1 Polyangiaceae bacterium
TCGGGGTTCGGATTTTTGGGTCCGATGAACTGGCCGCCCAAGAACATCACGGACGAGATGACCGCGACGATGGCGAACATCACGAACATCGGCAGGTAGATTTGAAGCATGCGGCGACTCGGTGCGGGCTATGGGTGCAGCAGCATTCGGGTGGTGCTGCGACGGAGGCGTTGGGCTCGAGCGGTCGCGGGCGCTCGGAGGCTGCTCTCGAAGCCGTCCCGGCGCGCGCAACCTCTGGAAATTACGCTACGTCTGGGCGCTATGTAGTGCTTGCGTCCGCAGGCTGTCAATGCAAGCGACAGGGCGCCGCGCAGACGCTTGCGAGACCACGCGCGTCCCCTGCTTCAGGCCGGTGGAGGAGCGGAACCTTCCACGGCATTTCGCCAGGTTCGAAAGGGCGGCCCGAGGGCCGCTTCTACCTGTTCGAGCAGTGGAGCGAGCGCTTGTTGGGTGGCCCCGGCGGCTTTGGCCTCGACCACCGCCGAGAAAGCGGCCACGTAGCGCGAGCGCGCCAAGAGCGCCTGCGCGAGCATGGGCCAAACGCGATCACCCGGGGCCCCCAGATTGGCCGCGCGGCGGAGCGGGCCGATCGCCTCCCCCGGCCGAGCGTCCCCCAGCATCGCTTCCCCAAGGCGAAAGTAGATGTCCGAGGCGGCGGTACCATCACCCGCGTATTGGACGCCGAGCCGAAGCACCTCCTCACCTTTGCCCATCTCGCCGAGGGCAATGCAGGCGCTTCCGAGCAAGCCGAGCGCGCGGGCGATCAGCGCCCGAGTGTCGGCGTTGAGCATCTGGCCGTCGGGCGTGCGCAGAAAAATGGCCAGCGGTGCGGGCCAAGCGCCCAAAAGCTCCAAGATCCGCACTTGGTCTCCGCGCGCAGCGGCAGCTTCGGCCTCGGCGACGCGGCTCAGCTCGATCGCGCCGCGCGCGGCTGGGCGCGCCAGACGGTCGAGCTCTTCCCGCACGTGGGTGCGCAGGCGGGCGCGAAACGCCCCCACCGGGTAGCTCTCTTCAATCCCGTCGTGCAGCAGGCGTAGGTGCGAACCGTCGCGATCGACGGTGAGCTCACGCAAAGTATAGCCGTACAGCGGCGCGAGCAGCAGATAGCGCACGCCGATGTGAAGCTGCACCGCCTCCAGATCAGTCGCGCGCCGCGGCGCGGGCCCGAGCGGCTCCTCAGTCACGAGCGCGCTTACCAGGCGGCGCCGAAAATCCGCCAACGTCAGGCGCTGGGTGTCGGTTTCGGTGATTTCGGCGTCCTCCGGACCGACGACGAAGTCGACCAGTGTGTTGTCGGGCGTGCGGCGATCAACCGTGAGCGAGGTGATCCGCGCACCGGTGATCATCGCGAACCCGAAAAAGCGTGGCCCGACGATGTCGCACAGCGCCTGGAAGCTACCGATGCCCTCACCAATCCGTTCGAACCAACCGTCGGTACGTATGGACTCGAGCGAGACGATGAGGGGATCCGCCATGAAATCCGAAGATCCACATTTTCTCACGGATCTCGCGTCCGGAACAAGACAAACTCGGGCTCCTAAATAATCCGTGGCAGAAGGAGTCGGTCTTGCCCCGCTCGCGCCGCAGTCGGCTTCCGGTTGTCGTCCACGCTCCAGGTGCACCTGCTGCACCTGCTGCTCCCGCCGTGATCGAGGCTTATGGCGCGGCTTCTGGCGTGGGACACGCCACGCAAGCAGCGTACGACCAAAGGACCCGGGCAATTGGCCGGGCTCTGCTGACTTGGTACGAGAAGCACAAACGAGATCTACCCTGGCGAAAGTCGCTCGACCCGTATGCGGTGTGGGTCAGCGAGATGATGCTGCAGCAGACGCAAGTCACGACGGTCATCCCCTACTTCGAACGTTGGATGAAGCGCTTCCCCGACGTCGCAGCGCTCGCACGCGCGAACGAAGGGGATGTGCTGCACGCGTGGCAGGGGCTCGGCTACTACTCGCGCGCTCGCAACTTACGCCGCGCTGCTCAGGAAATGGTGCAACGGCACGCGGGGCGCGTCCCCGAAGAGGTCGCAGAGCTGCGCGCGCTGCCAGGGATTGGACCGTACTCGGCGGGCGCGATCGCGAGCATCGCTTATGGACGGGCCGAGCCGTTGGTCGACGGCAACGTGATCCGCGTGCTGGCGCGACTCTTCGCGCGCCGCGGTGATCCGAATCGCTCGCCGCTGAAGACCGAGCTCTGGGAGCTCGCGAGCTCACTCGTGCGTTCGCTTCCGCGCGGCGCCGCGCCAGGCGACTTCAATCAAGCCCTGATGGAGCTCGGTGCGACCGTATGCACGCCGCGTGGAGCGCGCTGCGAAGCCTGCCCACTCGCCGCGCATTGCTTCGCGAAAAGGCAGGATTTGGTGGAGATCCTCCCGGAGCTGCCCAAGCGCGAAAAGCCGACTCCCGTGCACATGGTTGCGGCGATCGCGGCGCGCGGCGAGCGCGTGCTGGTCACGAAGCTCGGGGCCGACGCGCCGCGCTGGGCCGGGATGTGGCTCTTCCCCAACACGGAAGTGCGGCCCAGCGAGACGCCCGAGGCCGCGCTACGGCGCATGCTCGCAAGCTGCGTAGGACTGCGCGGCGAACCGTCAGGCATAGCTTGCGTGGTTCGGCACAGCGTGACGCGCTTCCGCATCACTCTCGATGCTTACCGGGTAGTGAGCCTGAGCGGCAGCGCGCGAGCTCTGTCCGTGGCAGAAGTCGCTTGGCAAAGGCCGAGTGAGCTGTCGAACGTGGCCATGCCCGCGGCGCATCGCACCATCGCCGAACGGCTACTGGACGGCTAGAAGACGCGCTGGCGCGCGACAG
>DATHOI010000502.1:0-7516 GCA_035485095.1 Polyangiaceae bacterium
ACGTCAGATCCTTTGCGAAGTGGTCGTAGCATTGTCCACCATTTGGCGTTTTGTCGCACAACCCGCCGCCCGGATCAGTGTGCTCGTCCGGCATCGCGAAATGCACGGCGGTCGCCGAGCCAGGTCCGACCATCGCCCAAAAGTGCACGGCGACATACGCGGTTGCGTCGTACGTCAAACGCATCGTTTTGCGATTCAGGTCCACGCCCACGAGAGCGCCCGTCTTCGTGAAGCCCGTTGCGGTGGTGTGCAGCGCGTACATGCTCGCGCCACGCCCGCCCGGGATCATGCTCATCACCATAATCGACGGGGTTTGTACGCCCATGGTGCCGTCGTTCGAGAGTGACCAAAAGCCCTGTCTTCCGTCGGTCGACGGGATGTACTGGTCGGGCATCTCCATGTCGTCGATCATGGAGATCGACGCGTTCAGAGCGCCACCGGCAGCGCTGCCGCCCACTTCCCCACTCCCGCCCGCACCTGCAAGCGCGACAGAACCAGCAGCGCCATTGATCCCGCTGCTGCCACCTGCGCCTCCGCCCGCACCTGCGCCGCCCGCGGCTGCAGCAGTACCGCCGACGGCAGAGCTCGCACCGACTCCGCTCGTTTGGCCGCCACCTGCGCCGCCATTGTCGATCGTGCTCGAGCCCGCAGTGTCGAGCGACCCACCGAAGGGCGCAGTGCCGGCCGCGTTGAACACGCCGCCCGCACCCGCTACATCGACTACGCCGCCGTCGTCGGACGCGCCTGCCCCAAGCGCATTGTGCTCGAGCAACGACGGGTCATAGATGTTGCAAGCCGCGAACAGCAAGGCGCAGCTCAGACTCGCAATCACGACGCATAGGCGTCGCGCTCGGTGCGCGCTTGTCTCGGGATGGGCCACTTGCCAATGCTCGCTCGAAGGGTTCCTCGCTGATTCAGCTGGAATCAGCCTGATTTCCCTGGGTACCGTATCAAAGCTCGGCTCGACTACCTGTGCGTTTTGTCTCATTCGAATGACCATTTGTTCGACTGATGATCAAAACACAGGGACAGTAGCGGACCGATTGCTAAGATGTTTCTCGAGAAGACAATGGAACCCCAGAATCAATTCGAACGAGAGATCCTCGAGCAGCCACGCGTGCTTCAACAACTGCTCGTCGAAGGGCGGCAGGCAGCGGAAGAAGCAGCCATCGCGATAAAGAAATTTGGCCCTGAGTTCGTGCTCATCGCCGCGCGCGGCAGCTCCGACAACGCAGCGCGCTACGCGCAGTATCTGCTGGGCGCGCACAATCGTTTGAGCGTCGCGCTCGCGGTCCCGTCGCTCTTCACGCTCTATGACTCACCTCCGAATCTGAAGCGCGCACTGACGATTGGCATCAGCCAGTCCGGGCAATCGCCCGACATCGTCAGCGTGCTCGCGGAAACACGCACGCAAGGTGGCGCGACACTAGCGGTAACCAACGAACCTGCGTCACCACTCTCGCGCACTTCGGATCACACGCTGCCACTCCGCGCTGGGCAGGAAAAAGCCGTCGCAGCCACGAAAACGTACACCACCGAGCTGTTCGCGCTGGCCATGTTGAGCGCCGCGCTCGAAGGTAACCCGGAGCGCTGGGCTGCCCTCGAGCGCGTCCCCGGTTGGGTCAACGAGGTCATCGAGAAGAACGCGAACCTCAGCGAGCAAGCGGCGCGCTTCCGCAACGCGCAGAAGCTCGTCGTGCTCGGGCGCGGCTTCAACTATTCCACGGCTTTCGAGATTGCGTTGAAGCTCAAGGAGACGAGTTACTTCGTTGCAGAGCCGTACTCGGTGGCCGATCTTCTGCACGGCCCCGTCGCGATGATCGATCGCGGATTTCCGGTGATCCTGGTCGCGCCTTCGGGTCGCACGTTGGCGGACGTGCCAGCACTGCTTTCGTTGCTCGAGGATCGCGGCGCCGAAGTGCTCGCGATCTCGGACGTGCCAGAAGTGTTGGCGCGAGTGAAGTCTCGCATCGAGCTGCCGTCGGGCGTGCCGGAGTGGTTGTCACCGATCGTCGCGGTCGTGCCCGGTCAGCTCTTTGCGGGAGCGCTCGCGGTGGCCTCTGGTCAGAACCCGGACCAACCACGCGGCTTGTCCAAAGTAACGATGACACGCTGAGCGCGACCACCAGAGGTGGCTGGGGGTGAGCTGTTTTGCAACGGTCCCCCTGCAAGTGAAGGCGAGCTCCGCGTGGAGCTCGCCTTCGTGCGTTTCGGCTGACCCTGTACTCGCCGCCTGCCCAGAATTGAGACAACCGCCAGCGCACAGGGGATTCCGCGCGGGCGGAAGCCCCCCGTCACGGCGTGCTGCTCGCGCACGTCCGCCACGACACGCGGGCAGCGTCGCGGCCAACTCCAGCCGTATTGACAATTGCCAAGCACGGAAGACAAACCGGCAGCAAAACCACGAATCGCCTCGAGAAAAGGACTACCAAAGCAAAACCGCGGATGTAGTATCCGCGCCGACTCAGGGCGGGTCTGGAGCTTGTTGACGGGATACAAGGCCGTGCTCGGCCGCGCTCGGGCTTGGCGAACGTGACCCAAGGTTACGTTCGCTCGCTGGGTTCGAGCACGACCGGACCCTCGAGACGGCTGGCTTGACGTAAACTTCTGCCCCAAGCTAAGTTGGAGTGTTCGGGAATCACATGGAAATCACTTCGGATAGCTGCCGTCACACCACGCCTTGTGCGGGCGCAATACCCGAGGGCCGCTAGCGGCGACTCTCGCCGGACAATTTTCCGACTAGGCTGAAGTTGCGCGCGAGAGGCCGCGTTTCGTGAGCGAATACGACGAAAAAACTAGAGTCACCCAGGTCGTGCAGGCGCCGCCGCCCGACGACGCACCGAGCAACGACTGCTTGGTGGTGATCTACACGGCCGAGCCCGGTTTGCTCGGCAAGCGCTTCGTGCTCGACCGCAGCCCACTTCGTGTCGGTCGTGGCGCCGACAATCACATCGTCTTGGAGGGGGATTCTGTCTCGCGGCGCCATGCACACTTCGAGCGTCGAACCAGCGCTTGGTACGCAGTCGACGACGGCTCGACCAACGGCACCTACCTGAATGAAGAGCAAATCGCCCGCGAGGCGCTGCTCAACAACGGCGACCGGATCAAGGTCGGCCCTTCGATCCTGAAGTTCTTGTCCGGCGCCGACGCCGAAGCGAAGTACCACGAAGAAATCTATCGCATGACGATCGTGGATGGGCTGACCCAAATCCACAACAAGCGGTACTTGTTCGAGGCGCTCGAGAAGGAACTCATCCGAGCTCGTCGCTACGAACGCGATCTGAGCGTGTTGATGTTCGACATCGACTCTTTCAAGCGCATCAACGACCAGTACGGTCACCTCGCTGGCGACCACGTGCTGCGTGAGCTCGCTCGAATCGTGCAAGACCGTATTCGCCGGGACGAAGTGTTTGCCCGCTATGGCGGTGAGGAATTCGTGATCGTACTGCCGGAGACCTCGCTGGCTGGCGCGGTTTCGCTCGCGGAGATCCTGCGTGGCCGCGTGGGCAGTCACGGCTTCACCTTCCAAGGCGAGCAAATTCCGGTCACGATCAGCATCGGCTGCGCGCTGTTGCAAGACGACAAGGCAGCCACGGATCTGATTCAGCGCGCCGATGAAAAGCTGTATCAAGCCAAGCGCAGCGGCCGAAACCGAGTCTGTTCCTGACATGCGGAGTGGCGTCGCGCCGCTCCGCCGTGCTCGATCGCGCGCTCAACGCCCCGCCGTCCACAAGATCGAATCCCGCAACAGGGTGACGTAGTTCGGGTTGCTGAGCGACGACACGTCGTGCCCTACACCGATGTAGATCGTGTGCGGATACAGCGGATTCGTCCACACGATCGGGTGATCGCCCTGGCGGTGGACGGGCGTGTACGTGGATTCGTCCGCGGTACAAAGGACGTGCACGTACGGCCGCGGATTCTCCTGCCACTCGTACCACTCATCCTTGAGCTGGAAGGAGGCGGGCAGGTTCTTGGTCGTGGGGTGCGTACGGTCTTCGACGTCCAGCGTGCCCTCTTGCAAGGCTGGGTGAGTGCTCCACACGAAATTCGCGTCACCACCGACGAACGTCGTGTACCAGGGCCAGTATTTCAAGTCCCCAATGATGTCTCCGTTGACGTCCTCGATGAATTGAATACCGGTCAAACCTGCGGCGTGCACGCCGACCCAGCCCTTACCTTGCTCGATGAACTTCTGCAGCGCGGCTTGCGCCGTCGGCGGCATCTCGAACGAACCGAGCTGCATCTGCACGAAGACTTGGTAATGCGACAAGTTCTCGTCGGTCATCAAGCTCGTGTCACTGGTCGAGTCGACCGTGAAATTGTTTGCTGCGCCGAGGGCTTGAATCACGGGCACCGCGGCGTTGCTCATCGGCGTGTGCTCGGGCGCGGTCGAAGCGATCATGAAGACCTTGAAAGGCCCCGAGCTGCCGCCCGAGCCTCCAGTGCCGCTCACGCCGGCGCTGCCACCGATCGACATGCCCGCACCCCCCCCGTCGCTAGTCGAGCCGCCGCCAGACCCTGCTTGCCCGACGCTCGCAACGCCCGCTGCTCCGCCGCTGTTCGCATTGCCGGCGAGGCCTACGCTCGCTCCGTTGCCAGCTTGGGTGCTGACGAAGCCCGCGCTGCCGGTCACACCGCCAGTGGTCGCGCTTGCGCCGCCACTGGCGAGCGTGGAGCTCGATTCATTGGAGGCGAGTGAACACGCAAGAGTGACTCTGCACGCGATGATGCAAGCGAGCCCTGTGAGTCGGTGACGCATCTCATTCTCCGAAGGCAGTGCTGATCTCGACCGCGAAACCTACTCGAGCGACATCGTATTTCAACTCCGATCGACGGGCGCGTATCGCGATCCACGAGTGGCTCCAGACACTCAGCGACGACGAACGTCGAGCGTCCGAAGCGCGCAAGGATTGTGCACTGACGACGAGTTCTGCACTTTCGCCCGCTCGTACGCTGAAACGCCGTAAGATCCGTGGTAGTGCGCAACACCGACGCATGAGCTTCAGTGAGATCCCGCCGCCTCTAGAGGTCGACCCCGGTCAGGACGAGCCGAAGATCGTGAGTCGCCCACCCGGGCCCGCTTCGCGGAGTTGGCTGGTGCGGCACGCGCACCGGGCGGCGCCCATGGGTCCTAAGCAGCGGAATAAGCCAGGCGACCTACGCGCGCCACCGAGCGGCATCGTGTATGCGAGCGCCAAGGGCTCGAACGTGATCGACGTCGACTCGAATCGCTACGTCGATCTCGCGGCGGGCTTTGGCGCGATGTTGCTCGGGCACAGCCATCCGAACGTGTTGCGGGTGCTGGAATTTCAGGCCCAGCGCCTGCTGCTCGCACTCGGCGACGTGTTCCCTGCTGATGCCAAAATCGCTCTGTGCGAACGGCTCGCGCAACTGCACCCAGACCCGAGTGCTCGCGTCATTCTCGGACAGTCCGGAGCTGATGCGGTGACCGCCGCACTAAAGAGCGCGCTACTGTACACCAACAAGCCGGGCGTGCTGGCGTTCTCGGGGGCGTATCATGGTCTGAGTCATGCGCCGCTTGCTGCGTGCGGATTGAGAGAGAGCTATCGCGAGCCGTTCGCCGCGCAGCTCAATCCCCACGTCACGTTCGTCGACTACCCGAGCCGCGATGGCGATCTCGACAGCGTGCTCACGCACGCGCGTTCTGCGCTCGTCGCGGCGCCGGTCGGCGCTATTTTGGTAGAGCCGATCTTGGGCCGTGGTGGCGTGCTCGTTCCACCATCCGAATTTCTGCCGGAGCTCGGCAAACTGGCGCGCGAATTCGGAGCCCTCGTGATCGCAGACGAGATCTGGACCGGCCTCGGTCGCTCCGGAAAGCTGGTGTTTTCTGCGCGTTCGGACTTCACGCCCGACCTCGTTTGCCTCGGCAAGGGGCTGGGCGGCGGGCTTCCCATGAGCGCCGTCGTCGGCCGCGGCGAGGTGTTGCAGGCCTGGCAACGTGACGCCGAGGTCGTGCACACCTCCACTTTCGCCGGCTCCGCACTGGCCTGTGCAACGAGCCTTGCCACGTTGGACGTGCTCTCGCGCGAACACTTGCCGGAGCGTGCCGCGCAGGTCGGCACACGCTTTCTCAGGCTCCTCGAAACGCGGCTGGCACGCTTTCCGAAGCTCGTGACGCGCGGCTCTGGGCTCATGGTCGCCATTGATCTGGGACTCGGTCCCGATCGCGCCTCACTGCTCGCGTCGCGCCTGCTCGAGCGCGGATACATCACCTCGACCGGCGGTGGTCGTCGCGAGGTGTTGGTACTGACGCCGCCCCTAACGCTCAGTGAGTCGCTGCTCGACGGTTTCTGCGACGCGTTGGAGAGCTCGATCGGAGTGCTCGGCTCATGAATCGGGCGCAACGCTCGGACGCGCTACACCGCAAAGTGCGCCAATTCGCCGGCGGCGCGAGGGATCTGTCATTCGTTGATTTAGCCCTAGAAATTGCCGATTTTCAGCGCGAATTCTCACCCGGCTTCGCGCGCTTGCTGGCGCGTCGCACGGCGCCGCTCCGCGCGGCCGAGGAGATCCCCGGGGTGCCGTGTGATGCCTTCCGCCTGACGCGCGTGGCGACGCATCCTGAGGCAGAAGATTGTGTGCGTTTCGCGACGAGCGGGACCACGGGCAACTCGCGAGGGATTCACGCGTTGCGCAACGTCGACACGTACCGAACATTGGCGCTACGCTTTGGTCGTTCGGCGTTGCTCGGAGACCCCAGACCGCGACGCGTCGTAGCGCTCGCGCCGCGCCTCGACGACCCACCGAGCTCATCGCTCGGTTACATGATGTCTTTGTTCATGCTCGACTTCGAACATTCGGAGGTCGACGCGCGTCTCCCCGAGCGTTGGCTGATCGACGAACGCGGCGTGAACGTCGCGGCGCTCGAGCGCGCCGGCAGAGCCGCGCTCGACGCGGGCGAATCTCTGCTCATCCTAGCGACGTCCTTCGCGTTGGTCGCGTTGCTCGACACTTTGAACGGCCGTCAGGTGAGCAGCCCGGAGCACACCGTGGTCATGCAAACCGGCGGTTTCAAGGGGAAAACCCGCGAGGTCGCGCCCGACGAGCTGCGTCACTCGGTAGCGGTGACCTTCGCTATTCCAGAAAGCCAAGTGGTCAGTGAATACGGCATGACCGAGCTCACCAGCCAGCTGTATGAAGCAAGCTTGCCCGGCTCGGCGCTGCACGCCGAACGACGCGGCGCGCCCGGCATCTACTTCGAACCCCCCTGGCTGCAAGTCATCCCAGTCGATCCCGTCGGACTCGAGCCGGTCGCCGAGGGAGAAGTGGGCATCGCGCGTATCCTCGATTTGGGGAACGTCGACTCTGCAGTCGCCATTCAGACTCAAGACCGAGTCCGACGCTCGAATGGCGGGATCGAGCTACTCGGCCGCGCTCCGGGAGCAACCCCGCGCGGCTGTTCGCTCGCGATCGAAGAATTCTTGGCGACTCGACACCATGATTGACTCGGCCCGGCGCGCTCGACGAGCGCGGATCGAGCCGCTGCTCGAAT
>DATHOI010000503.1:0-2226 GCA_035485095.1 Polyangiaceae bacterium
TCATGATGGAACCTCCTTGGAGGTGCCTCATCGCAAGCTGGATGCCACCGCATGAAGCCGTATTTTACGGCGGATTTTCGCAAATTCTCAGGTGGCGACGGTTAGCCGAGCCTGGCGGCGCGCGGCTCCGATCGACCACCCCGCAAAAGCGAAGTTCACGCGCGCATCACGCCCGGGAACGCGGGCGTGTAGCTCGGGAACACCCGTGAAAGATCGGCGATGCTCAGACTCCGCGCGCTCACCTCCGCGAAAAGATCGCGAAAGTCGGTGGTGACCGCAAGATCACGCCCTTCGAAACGCTGCTCCGGCTCGAGCCCCGGCCATTTGCCAACCACGCGACCGCCCGCGACGCCGCCGCCGAGCACCATCATCAGCGAGCCGTGACCGTGGTCAGTGCCGCCCGTGCCGTTCTGCGCGACGGTACGGCCAAACTCGGTCATCGTGAGCACGGTGACGTTCGAGAAGCGTTCGCCCAGGTCGGCGCGAAACGCGGCTAATGAGCGCCCGAGCTCATCGAGCCGCTTGGCCAACGTTCCGTCCGCGCCGCCCTGGCCGGCGTGTGTGTCCCAGCCGCCAATGTCGAGCCACACGACGCGCACGCCCAAATTCGACTTGATGAGCTGCGCCGCGTCGCGAAAGCGCGACCCTTGCTCCGGGTAATCAGCGCCGTTTTCAGGGACGTAGCGCTTGGGCTCCAGACGCTGAATGTTGAGCGTCGCGGCCAGCGCGGCGCTCCCGCCCTGCCCCAGCGCGTCGGGTGAGCTCGCGTACAAGCGCTCGAACCCGCGGCGCAGCAGCGGCCGCGTGCGGTCTGGGCCATGCAAATCGAAACTGGCTAGGTTCTTGAGCAGCAGGGACGGCGCCGGGCCGGACAACGCGCGAGGCAGCCTCGGGCCGAGTGCCACGCTCTGCTCCAAGGAATGCGCCGGCTGCAGCGCTAGCGCTCGCCCGAGCCAGCCGTCCGGCGAGCTCGAGCGGCCGGGCTCGCCGCTCTCCATGTCGTCTTGAGCGTCGAAGTGCGAGCGCGTGCCACGCGGCAAACCGACGGCGTGAACGAAGGCGAGCTCGCGCGCTCGGTAAGCCGGCAAGAGTGAAGCGAGCCGCGGATGCAGCCCAAATTGGCCGTCCAGATCGAGCGCCGCGCCCTCACCCGAACCGGGCGGAGCGATGGCGATCGCGCTGCGCTCCGCGTAGTACGCGCGCTCGCCATAAGGCACGACCAGACTCAAGCCGTCCGCCGCACCACGCATGAACACGCACACCAGAACGGGCTGCGCGGCGTTTTCCGCGGCGTGCGCGGGTCGCGCGTGGAACAGCGCACCGAGCGCCGACAATGAGAGCCCAGCGAGCAGGTCACGGCGAGCGATCACGATTGTCATGGGGTCTCCATCCGGCTCAACGGCGTTGAAAAGCGGGGCTGCCGAGCGCCAGCGCCAACGCCGTATCGCGCGCTTGTTCCGGCGAGCTCGCGTGGCTCGCTTCGTCACGCAGGATGCCGAGCGTCTGAGCGTCACCGAGACCCGCGAACAAGCGTAGATTGAGGCGTTCGATCAAACTAGCGATGTCAGCAGTGGCCGGCACTGTTTCCTGCAGGCCGGTGAGATCGACGCCCGGAATTTTGCCGGACACGAGCCGCGTCGCTACGTCCATACGCGCCAAGATTTGCGAGCTACCGGCCCACGCGGACGCGCGATCCGGATAGCCCGTCGGTGCTGGATACATCAGCGGCGGTTCGCCGAGTTGCTCACTCACCTTGGCGATCTCGGTCGTGCCGTCGAGGCTGAGGTCGAGCGCGCGCAGCGCGCTGGCTAAAAATTCACTCGGCTTTTTCAGTTTTGCGCCGCGTACCTTACGATCCCAAAACCCAGGCTGACGCAATATCGTGCGCAACACCTCTGCCACGTCACCTTGCGTCGCAAGGAATGCGCGCGCGACCTCCGCCACACACTCGGCAGGTGGCTCGTCGCAGATGAAGCGCTGGCAGAGCTTGCGCGCCAAATGCTGCGCCGTCGCGGGATGGCGCGCTAAAAAACGCAGCAACCTGAGCCCTTCCGCCTCACCCGTCTCACTTGCGCCGCCGGAGAACTGCTGACCGAGCACACTCTTCGCGCCGTGGTCGTGGCGGTCGGGCGAGAACTCGAAGTCCAAGCGCTGGTCACGCGGATCACCGAGACCCCAGCCCGTTAGAATCCGCGCGACACTGATCACGTCCGCCTGACTGTAGCC
>DATHOI010000504.1:0-4339 GCA_035485095.1 Polyangiaceae bacterium
TGACACGCCTGTTCACCTCGGCGCGGGCGGAGCGTCGGGGAAAGCCGCGGACGGAGGAGCCTGCGGTTTTGCCGGCGGCGCGACGGGCGGCGCGGGCGGAGGGGCTACCGCGGGCGGCACGACTACCGCGGGTGGCGGTGACGGCGGCGCGACGCTCGGCGCCGAAGTCACGCCGCCGAGCTCGGGGGGCTCGCCGTTGAGGGTCCGGCGCTGCGCCATGAAGTCTTGGATCTTCTCACGCGCATCCGGAGTGAGCGGCCATTCGTTCTGGCACACGCCGAGGTTCGCGCTGGTCTTGGCCAAGACATCGAGTGCGTGCAGCGGGAGCACCCCGACCACGAAGTGGCGGGCGAGATTGCCGACCGGCTGATCGCCGATGCTGATCATGTTGAGCTCGATCGGCGCTTGCGGGTCGAGCACGCGAATCACGGTACAATCAGTGAGCTGGGTGTCCGTTTGCGGTTCGTACAGTCGCACCAAGATGGACGGCAGCTTCGGGTCGCGCGCCACCTGCAGATCGAGCTCACGCCCGCCGGATAACCCGATTTGAACGGCCAGTGGCGGCACGGATTCTGGCTCAGGCGACGGTTCGGACGCGGGGCCCGACTCGGGCACGAACGAAGGCTCGCGGGCGACGAATGCGTCGCTGAGGCGGGGCTTCGATGTGCCGAACCATACGCTCAGGGCGACCGTCCCCATCACCAAAACTCCGCTCGACGGCAGCGCAACGCCATCACTGTGAAAAGTGCCCGTCTCCCCGAGCACCGTGAGCGCAGGATCGACCGACAAGTTGTCGTTCAGGAAAGTGTGCACGCCGAACGCTCCGCCGTAGCGGAATTGGGTGTCCGAGGGCAGGCTCCGGTCGCCGCCGGTCACCGAGCTCGACGTGCTCTCGATGCCGGCGATGGCAGCTAGGTACGGCCGCGCCGTTTGGCCGTCGAAAATGTATTCGACGCGCGGCAAGAACGAGACGCTGCTTTGGCTCGCGTCGTCGAATACCTGCATCGAGTCCCCGGTCTCCGCCTTCGCGTGGGACAGTTGAACCTGCGCGCCGAGTAAAACATGGTCAGAAACGGCGTAGCCAGCGCCCAGCCCAAACCCCCCGGTCAGTAGACTAAAGCGAGACGTGGTCTCGTACGTGCTCGGCGCGGCGCCCAGGGCTGGTGTGACCGCGCTGCTGCTGAACGATTGCGACTCGTAGCTGAACAGCGTGCCGTCCAAAGAGAGCTGCACGGCGTGCGCGAGGTCCAGCGCCGCGGCAGACGGCGCGGCCGCGACGCACCCGAGCCCAACCCCCCAAGAGACCACACGACGAGCTGGACGAAGCACTGAATTTGCCTACTTTGCGGGTGCGGGCACGGCAGGGCGTGCCGCATCCGGCGACGGCGAGCTCGGTGCATCCGCAGCTGGTGCATCCGCAGCTGGTGCATCCGCTGCGCCTGACGGGGCCTCGGGCTCGAGTGGCTCACTAGCACTGCTGTCCGTGACGAGCTCGAGGCGTTGAGCGAGGAAGGCGTGCAGCTTGTGGCGCGCCTTGGGGGTGAGCGGCCATTGGTCGTCGCACACGGTGAGCGCCGAGCCCGGCCGCGCGAGCAATGTCAAGGCGTGCACTGGCAGCACGCCAACCACGAAGTGGCGAGTGCTGGTGCCGAACGGTTTGTCACCGCGCCCCGTGATGCGCAGCTTGAGCGGCGTGTCGCCGTCCATAACGCGGATCTTCTTGCAGTCGGCGAGGGCCGCGTCGTCTTCACGCACGTACACTTGGGCTATCACCGAGGGTAGACTCGGGTCGCTCGCGACTTGCACGAACAGCTCGCGGTGATTCGGCAAGCCAATCGACTCAGACAGGGAGTCTGGATCTGGCTGCGCAGCCGCTGGCGCGGCGGCGACGGGCGCGACGGATTCCGCGACGGGCGCGCCTTTCGCGTCTGGTCCGACAGACGCTGCTCGCGGGCCAGGGCCGCCCAGCCAAGCGCTCAGGCCGATGGAGAACACGACGGAGTAACCGCTCGTCGAGCCTTGCTGCGACGTACTTGCCTGGGATCCGTCGACGAGCGAGACCGCCGTGGTCGTGTCGGTCTCGGAGCCTGATTGGCCGAGAAAAGTGAGCGCGGGGTCGATAGACAGGGTGTCGCTGAGAAACGCGTGCACGCCAAAGCTGCCGCCGAATAGATACTGCGTACCCGATTCGGAGCCGGCTCCAGCGGGCAGCGCGACCGAGCTGTGACCGATACCGAGGATGGCAGCTACGTACGGGCGCGCATCGGCGCCCTCGAACACGTATTCGAGACGCGGTAAGAATTGCAGCGTGGTGTTGGTCGAGCTGCCCGCCGCGCTGCTGGCTTGGGTGCTCGTGAGTTCGAGCTGCACGCCGAGCAGCACGTCGTTCGTCAAGCCATAGCCGAGCCCGACTCCAAAGCCCGTACCGAGCAGACCAAAGGTCGTTGAAGACGCGGTTTGCGCGGCGGGCGCCACTTGGTCGTCTGTATCCGAGAGCGGGTCCGTGGCCGTGACCGGGTTGGGCGTGAACGTGAGTTTTTGATAGCCGAGCAGCGAGCCGTCGAGCGACAGATGCGCCGCGTCCGCGATGCTGTGCTCAGCCGCGGCGCCGCGCGCGGCCACGACGCACGCGAGCCCAACCCCAAAACAGACCCCTGACCTAAAGCATTTGTGAAGCATCCACACACCCTGTCGAAGCACACCCACCGTTGACGAACCCGAACCACCAGAGCCCGCCGGCTGGCGCGAGCCAGCCCCATCCTATATACGCAAAAGGACTGTGCTTGACCGCACAGAAAAATGCGCCCCATGCGCGGGCCAGCAGCGCTCGGAGCGGGACCCGCCGCGGGCGCGCGCGTTGCCGCTATTTTTGCGGGGTTTGGTCGACGGCCTCGAGCCAAGCCAGCGCCGCGGGTGTGTCGTCGAAGATTTGGGCCGTGATGCCCTGCGCTGCCGACGCGGCCACGATGCGCTCCATATTCATCTGCCCGATGACGTTCGCGGGCGGCACGATGGCCCAATACTTCCACCCGACGCTGACGGCCGGCGGGAAGAAATGCGCGATCACCCAGTCGGTGTCGGCGCGCGAGTGCACGGTGTCCTCACGATTCTCGGACAGCCATTTGCATGCGCCCTCACGGACCAGTAGCTCGAGGCCCTCGTTCAAGACGTGCTGATAGGCCTCGCCCCAAATGAACTTGTGGAACTGATGATGGACGATGCGCGTCTCCGGGTGGAACCAGAGGTGCGCAAACTCATTTTCCAGCACCAAGCGCGTCGACATGACCGACCTTCGGGGAACGGCCAGTGCCCACGCAGCATGAGTGGCGATTTTGGGGCCCAGTTCGCCCGGTCTGGCGCGATCGGCGCGAGCTTTCCGCCGCCGACGGCCGGAAGACCTTGACCTGCCTCGATAAATCCCTATGTTTCCCGGTACCCACACCCCTTCGGGGGCGATCGGTTTCGACGTGGGGACTGAAGGATAATCTGCGTGCGGTGGCACCCGTCCCACTCATCAAACGGGCCGTATAATTGCGAACGACAACGCAATCGCTCTCGCAGCCTGAAAAACTGACGAGTGCCGTCCGACCGTGAGATAGCTTTTGTAACGGAAGGGCGTCAGCACTAAAGCTGGGTGGCCGAGCGCGTCTCGGGTTCGGCCACTGAGAAACACCGGGGCTAGGTCGTGGCCGAATCCACGAACTCCTGCCGGCGGGGGCAACCACCGGCTACGCACGTGAACGAAGGTTATCTCGATGCCTTGCGGACCCGGGTTCAATTCCCGGCGCCTCCACCACAGAACAGCATAAATCAGGCCTCTCCAGCGATCAGCGTCTAACGCCGCGGCAAAGTGAAGCCGCGGGAAGCCGCGAGCATCCAGACGCTGGAGAGGCGGATTTCAGGCCGGACCGCTGGCACCTCGCGCTCGCCGCTGAGCGCGTCCTGAGCCGTAGGCACGTCGCGGTCTCGAGCGTCACTCGCCTCGCTGCCAAGGGGGTAGCGTGAGCCTCAGCCCCCGCAAGCTCTCGGAGACCTGCCGCGAGTGCAAGGCGCCCCCGCTGTACGCATGCGTGCATCCGGTGCTGGGCTGCTCGCTGGCGTCGTTCCACCTTCAGCCGACGACGGTCGGCGAGGAAATCGAGCCCGAGGCGCGAGCGCTCAGCTCGGGCGCGCTCCGCGCTCTGCATCCCGTCTCGGCGCACCAAAACGACTGCTCGGCAGCAGAGTGCGGCGGCGAGTTCACCTGCGAAGGCTGCGCGCGCGTCGTCGGCTGGTGTCTCGGCTCGGGCGACCTTCTGGGCAAGGAGCACTGCGACGACTGCTGGCGTGATCGGTTGGC
>DATHOI010000505.1:0-17912 GCA_035485095.1 Polyangiaceae bacterium
GGCGTGCGGCCACGTCTGCGGCAACGGTTTGAGCTGTTCCGCGAGCGAATGCGTCGGCACCTGCGTTGCGGGTACGGTCCGCTGCGGTGACGCGTGCGTGAACTTGAGTAGTGATTCGTCGAACTGCGGCGCGTGCGGGACGAGCTGCGGCAGCGGACAGGTTTGCTCCGGCTCCAGCTGCACTTGCTCGGGCGCGGGCCAAACGAGCTGCGGTCAGGCTTGTGTCATCAGCAACACCGATCCGCTCAATTGCGGCAAATGCGGCCTTGCGTGCAGCGGCGGTGAAGCCTGCAATAACGGCGTTTGCGCCTGTCCGGCGGGCACGTCGAGCTGCAACGGGCAGTGTCTCTCGCTGGCGAGCGATCCGAACAATTGCGGAATGTGCGGCCTCGCCTGCGCCGGGACCACGCCCTTCTGTCAAAGCTCGAGCTGTGTCAGCACCTGCACGAGTCCAAACGTGGCGTGTGGCCTGAGCTGCGTGAACGAGAACACGGATTCACAGAACTGTGGCGGCTGCGGCAATGTTTGCTCGGGTGGCCAAGCCTGCAACGGCGGAAAGTGCGCTTGTCCGGCCGGCTTCACTGACTGCAACGGCCAGTGCGTCGACCTGACCGCCGACCCAGGCAATTGCGGCATGTGCGGCGTGGGCTGCGGCGCGGGCGGCTCGTGTGTCGCCGGCAAATGCGGCTGCGTCGCTCCTGACATCTCGTGCTCGGGCACGTGCGTGGATCCCACGCAAGACGGCCAAAATTGCGGCGCCTGCGGCACTGTCTGCCCGACGGGCTCGGTGTGCAGTGCCGGCAAGTGCCAGACGAACTGCATGCCGCCTCGCATCGCGTGCGGTCAGGACTGCGTCGACCCGACGACTGACTCCAGTAATTGTGGGAAATGCGGCACGGTCTGCACTTCCCCCGAGACCTGTGAAAATAGCGCCTGCGCGTGCCCTGGCGCCGAGCTCGCGTGTGCCAATGGTTGTACGGACCCCACGAGCGACCCCAACAATTGTGGGAAGTGCGGCACCGTGTGCGCCACACGCCAAGCCTGCTCGGCCGGCCAATGCTCATGCCAAGCCGGTTCGACATCGTGTAGCGGCGCGTGCGTCGATACGACCAGTGATCCGAAGAACTGCGGCAAGTGCGGCACCGCATGCGGCGCCAATCAAGTGTGCGCTGCGGGCGTATGCACGACGAGCTGTCCGAGCCCGACGCAAGATTGCTCGGGTGCCTGCGTCAACACTCAAACCGACGCTCAGGATTGCGGCGCGTGCGCCAAAGTTTGTCCGAATGGACAAGTCTGCTCCGCAGGCCTGTGCGGCTGCCCCACGGGCACGCTGTCCTGCAATGGCGCTTGCTTGAACGTGCAGAGCGATCCGCTCAACTGCGGCGCCTGCGGCAATGTTTGCTCGGGTGGCAAGAGCTGCTCGGCAGGGCTGTGCGTGTGTCCGGCGGGCGCGCTCGACTGCGGCGGCACGTGCACCTTCGACAGCACGGATCCGGCCAACTGCGGCGGCTGCGGCATCGCCTGCGGTGCTGGTCAGATCTGCAACGCGGGCAAGTGCGGTTGCCCGAGCGGCACCTCGGCGTGCAGCAGCGGCTGCCTCGATTTGAACTCGGATCCCAACAATTGCGGTGCCTGCGGCGCAGCCTGCGGCACGGGTGAAACCTGCACGGCAGGCAAGTGCTCGTGCACCGGCGGGCTCGCCGCTTGCAGCACCGGTTGCTCGGACCTGAGCAGCGATACCGCAAATTGTGGGAGCTGCGGCCGCGCATGCGGGGGCGGCGAGTTTTGTATCTCGGGTGCCTGCAAGTGCCCCGCTCGCACCGAATTCTGCGCCGGCACGGGCACGTGCTCAGATCCGGCCACGGACGCGCAAAACTGCGGCGTGTGCGGGCATGCCTGCCCTGCGGGTGACGTGTGCAGCCGCGGTGGCTGCACAAGAAACTGTGGTCCTGGGCTGACGGTGTGCAACGGCGCGTGCGCGCAATTGCGCAACGACCCAGCCAATTGCGGCGCGTGCGGCACCGTCTGCGGTCGTGAAGAGACGTGCATCGGTGCGACCTGCGTGTGCGGCCGCGCGTTCCAAACGTGCAACGGAACGTGCACCGATCCACTCAATGATCCGGACAATTGTGGCTCTTGCGGAAAGGCCTGCGCGACCGGGCAAGTCTGCGCGGGCGGCGCATGCGCGTGCGCGGCAGGGTCGGCGTTGTGCAGTGGCGCTTGCGCCAACACCGGCACTGATTCGAACAACTGCGGCGCGTGCGGCAAAGTCTGCGCCGGGGGTCAACATTGTCAGAGCGGGAACTGCGTTTGTCCGTCTGGCGAACCCTTGTGCGGCGCGAGCTGCGCCGATACGAGCACGGACCCCTCGAATTGCGGCGCATGCGGCAAGGAGTGCGGCGCGGGCGCCTCGTGCCTCAACGGTGCCTGCGGTTGCGGTGGAGAGACCAACTCCTGCGACAATGCCTGCGTCAACGTGCTCGTCGACCCGAAGAACTGCGGTGGCTGCGGCAAGCAGTGCAACCCCGGGCAGAGCTGCACGAACGGAACCTGCGGCTGAGCGCGGCCTCGCGCCTGGCTCCAGGCCGGAACGCGACGCCGAAGGCTGCGTCGCGCTCAGGCGTGGCGCGTGACCAGCACTGAGAAATCATCTGGCGCCGTGGCTCTTCTTCGAGCAGGGGGGCGTGGGCAGAGCGCGGCTCAGTCGAGCGCCGCGCCGCGACTCTGGCAAGCGCAGGCTAGTGCGCCGAGTGCCGCACGTGTTCTCTGACCAGCGCGACCGCTGGTCAGAGCGAGTCCACGCGCGCGTACGCAATGCGTGTCGACTGATTCGCCAAATCTTCGAAGTCGAATGCGGTCAAGTCGACCTCGAGATCGAAGCTCTCGATTGAAACGGAGCTTGGCTCGTCGTCGAGCAGGCCGGCCGGGACCTCGAATTGTGCTTGCGTCGGAAAAAGCAGTGCATTGAGCTGCTCACCGCTGGACGTGACGAGCTCCAGCCGCTCCAGGTTGCCGTCAGAGGTCAGAGCATAAGTGGACGGCGCAGTCTTCGCGAGCGTCGGCGCCTCGATGAACGCGGCCGTCGTCAGATTGATTGCGTCGGTAGCGTTCTTGGGCGGGTCGATGCCACGCTGATAAATGCGCGACCAAGCTACGTCCGTGCCGTTGTCCGCAGTGGCCACCGCCCACAGCTTGGCATTCACGAACGGGCCGCTCGCGGTCGGCACCAGAAACGACGTCGCTTGGGACCCGAGGCTCGGATAAAGCAGAACTTGCCCGTTCAGGCTGATCCCCGGCACGCCGATCACGTCTTCGAAATCAGTGGCGGACGGCAGCGTGGTGAGGAGCGTCGCTTGTGCCTCTGAAGTGCGATCCAACAGTTGCAGGGAGAGGGAAGTCCCAATCGAGTCGTGTAGTAGCAGCCCGGTCTGAACGCCCATGCCGGTCATGCTGAGTGTGTCGTCGCTCGGATCATTCGGAGTGCCTGCGTCGTTGCCTTCAGCGATGACCGCGAGGACTGCTGTGGAGTCACTCGGTACGCTGAGCGTGACCGAGCACGTGGTGGGCGTGTCCGTTTGTTTGCAATCCGGACCTGCGCTGGCAAGTGTGGCTTCGAGCGCATCGAGCCCCTTCGGGCGCGAGAAGGCGAAGCGCGCGATGCGGTAGTTTCCGGCGGTCAACGCCGGCAAGTCACTCCAGCCCGGGATGCTCAGCCAGACCTGCGCGTTGGGAGGCGGGTTCGCCGTGGACTCCATCGGAATCGTCGCGATGGCCGAGGTCACGAGACCCCAAGTGGCCGCGGCGTAGCCTGTGGCGCTGACGCTCACCATTTGTGGCCCGCCGTCCAGCGAGGAAACGACCAGCTTGCCGTTGCTGTCGGTCTGCCCGACCTTACGAGCGGCTTGGCCGGACCCGAGGAAGACATTGGCTCCCGGCACGGGTTGACTCGAATCCGCATCGATTGCGTAAACGGTGAGCATGGTCCCGAGCGGGCCACCCGAAACGCCGCCGCCATCCGAGGAGGCGGCCGAGGTGCTGACTTCTGGGCGCTGGTCACCATCGCCGCAGCCGACCGCAGCTAGGGCGCACAAGGTCGCGCAGATTCCGTTGTAGACGCGGTTGTTCAAGCTAAATAAACCGGGACTCTTCATCTGCCCAGCTCCATGAATACAATCAGTTGCCGCGCGGAGTTTCTCGTTCGCGCATTTTCTTGAGCCCTTAACCACAATCTGCCATGTCCGCGTCGTCGCCCCCGCGTTTTCCGAGCCCGCCCACGACTTTCGTAGGGCGGAACGCGGAGCTTTCGGCATTGCGCGGGCTGATGCTGGAAGGGGGCGCCCGCCTGGTTACCATTTTGGGACCTCCCGGGATGGGCAAGACCCGGCTCGCGCTGCGTTACGCGGAGGAGTTCGCTGCGCGTGACCGCTCGGGCAGCTCCTGGTTCGTCGACCTGGCCGCTGCGCGAACTTTGGAGGAGCTGTGCGCTAGCGTCAGCTCGCGGCTCGGTGTCGGCTTTGCCGAGACCGGTGACATGGTCGTGCGCATCGCTCACGCGCTCGCAGCGCGCGGTGAAATTCTGGTCGTGCTCGACAATTTCGAACAGCTCGTCCAAGACGGCGCGAACGCGATCGCGACGTGGCTCGCGCTTGCTCCAGAGGTCAGGTTTCTGATCACGTCCCGTGAAGTGCTGCGCGTCATGGGCGAAACGCCGTACGAGCTCGGTCCGTTGCCCGTGCCCTCGCTGGACGGCGTCACCTCGGAGCTCGCGCGCGGAACCAGCGCAGTCGAGTTGCTGCTCGATCGCGCGCCGGGGCTGGAGCTGACTGACGACAACGCTCGCCTCTTGGCCGAGATTTTGGCCTCGCTCGAAGGGATTCCGCTGGCCATCGAGCTGTGCGCGGCGCGCCTCGGCGCGCTCGGCGCTGCCGGCGTGTTGGCGCGCATGCACGACCGGCTCGATCTGCTGAACCGCGGCGCTCGCGACGTCGATCCCCGTCAAAAAACGCTGCGTAGCGCGATCGATTGGTCCTGGGAGCTCTTGTCGCCGGATGAGCGGCTCGGTCTGTGCGCGTGCTCGGTCTTTGCGCAGAGCTTCGACGCGGCTTCGTTCGAGCACGTGTGCGCGGAGCTGTTCGAGACGCCTACGCTCGAAGTGCTGCAATCGTTGCGTGAGAAGTCGCTCTTGCGCGCGCTGCCCGGTGAGCCCCGCGCGGTCGGCTTGCGGCTCGGCATTTACGAGAGCATCCGCGCCTACGCCGCGGAGAAGCTGGCCGAGAGTCCGAACGAGGCCGAGCTCGTGCAGCGACACGCCGAGTACTTTGCCGAGCGTGGCTATTCGGAAGCGCTCGTCACGCCGACCGTGCGCGGGCGCGACGCGCTTCGTTGGCTGAGCTTCGAGAGCGACAATCTGCGGGCTGCCTACGGCCGACTGGGAGACACGCCCCAGCATGCGCGCTTGCGTGCCGTGTTGGTGCTGGCGCTGGAGCCCGTGCTTTCGCTGCGCGGGCCGTTCGATCGCTACCGGCAGATGCTCGAAGAAGTGGCGCAGCGCGACAAGAACGCGCTGCTCGAGCCCGAGCTCACCGCGCGTGTTGCCCGCGCCCGTGCCCGCGCGCTCCGTCAACGCGGGCTCTTGGAGGACAGCGTCGCCGAGCTCGAACGCGCGCGCCGCGTCAGTCAACGCGCGGGCGTTCCGGGCTTGGACGCCGAGCTCTTGATCGATTGCGGCGAGGTCGAGCAAGAGCGCGGCCGCTTCGAAGAAGCGCGCCAACGCTACGACGAGGCACTGCTGGTCGCGGGTCCGCAGGCTGATTTGCACGTGCGCGCGCGGTCTCATGCCGGCCTCGGCCTCTTGTGCCACAGCCAAGGCAAGTTGGACGAAGCGTTCGCGCTGTACGAACAAGCGCTGGCCGAAGCCCTGGGCTCGGGCGATCTGCGGTTGGAAGCAGGACTGTGCAAAGACATCGGTAGCTTGCGTCTGCAGCAAGCCCGGCTCGACGAGGCGCGCGAGCACTACGGGCGCGCGGTTACTCTGCTCGAGGAATTGGAGGACCCGATTCTGGCTGGCATCGTCGAGGGTAATTTGGCGATCCTCGCTCAAGAGCAAGGCGCTTATGCGGAAGCACGGCAACACTTCGAGAATGCCGAGCGCAAATTGAGCCGCGCTGGCGCGCGCCTGCTCGAGGCCCACGTCCGCGGCTACTTGGGCGCCTTGCACCACGAGCTCGGTGAGCTCGATTTGGCGTGCGCGGCCTATGCGCGCGCACTGCGCGTGCTGCGTGAAGTGGGCGATCGCCGGCTGGAGGGGCTGTTTTTGGCGGCGCTGGGCGGCGCGGATGCCGCGCGCGGGCGCACTGCCGCTGCTCGTGAGGCGTTCGCCGCTGCCGAAAAACTGCTCGCGGAGGTGGGCGACCCGGGCTTGGTCGAAGCGCTCGAGTTGCATCGCGGCTTTTTGGCGCTCGCCTCCAGCGCGCAAGCTCAGGCGCGCGGCGACGCGGCGCTCAGTCACGCCGAACGCGCGCGTGCGTTGGAGCTCTCGCGTCGTGCGCGCGAACGCTTGGATTCGGGCGCGCTTGCTCATTCCGACGACGCCCGCTTTGCCCTGCGCCTGTTGGAGCGCGCGTTGCGCTCGGAGGCTTGGGTCTTCAACGTGGCGCGCGCCGCGCTGGTGCCTCCGGCCGAGGCGGTGATCGACCTCAGCTCGCGCCCACAGCTCGTGCGCATCGTGCGCGCGTTGGCTGAACAGCGCGTGTCTGCGCCCGGGGTCGCGCTCGCTCAAGACGAGCTCTTGGCGTACGCCTGGCCGGGTGAGCGAATGACCAGCGACGCCGCCGCGAACCGCATGAAAGTCGCGCTGTCGACTCTGCGCAAGCTCGGCTTGCGCTCGCTCATTCAGCGCACCGAGGAGGGCTATCTGCTCGACCCGCTGAGCCCATTCGTGCTCGAAGCCGGCTCGAACTGACTCGCCGCCCGGTCCCCGGCCGACTGTGGTCATTGGCTCGCGCGGAGGCGTTGCCGAGCGCGGTGCGCGAGGGATTTGACGCCCGCGGTGGTCGTGCCCATCTCGCTGGCAATGTCAGCCGTGGACAAGCCCGCGCCGCACAGCAGCTCGAGCACCTCACGTTCGCGCGCGGGCAAGGACTCGACCGCGCGGCAGGCTCGCTCCGCTTCGTAGATCACGTCGGGGCCAGTCGGCGGGCGTGAACCAAAGGTGAACACGTCCGGGTGCACGGCGCGGCGTCGCTTCAGGCGCCGGAAGTGCTCGCGCTGCAGGTTGATGGCGATGCTGAGTAGCCAAGGTCGAAACAGCGCGCCGACGGTGAAGCTTGCGCGTGCTCGATGCAGATGCAAAAAAGTCTGCTGCACGAAGTCTGGCACTTCGTCGCGCAGTGAGCGCCAGAGCACACGCTCCAAGATCGGTGCGTAGCGCCGGAACAACTCCGCGAATGCGCTCATGTCCCCGGCGACGTAGGCCGACATCAGAGCTTCGTCGGTCTGCGACTTTCGCTCTGGGCTCGCCGCGCGCCGACCGCGTCGAGATTCCGCAACCTGTTCCTGGACGACACCGTAGTAGTCTCCCGAATGGCCGATCATGGGTTTCAGCCTGGGGGCCGCGTGGGGTTAGTCCCAGTTAAACCGGGTTAAATAACCAATTATCCTGAACAATCCGGGGGTTATGCGCTGTTTGTGATCACCGGGGCTGGGGCCGGACATGGCGCCCTCCGAGCGGCAGCCGCTTCGTGGCTGGCTGTTCTCGGAAGGAATCAGGATGAGTCGGCCGTCACGCGTGTTTTTGGGAAATCATGAGCTGCCCGAGTCCGAGCACGCCCCGAGTGGGCGGCTCGTGGAGCACGGTGGAGAGGCTTACTACGCGATCGAGCGTGCCGAAGGCTTACGCCCGTTCTTGATGAGCGTGGTCAGTGACTCCGATCACTGGCTCTTCGTGTCCAGCAATGGCGCGCTCACCTGCGGCCGGCGCAACGCGAAATTCGCGCTCTTCCCGTACACCACGGAGGACAAGCTCACCGACAGCGTCGGCGTGTCGGGTCCGTACACGGCGCTGCTCGTCCAACGCGGGGCCACGCAGAAACTGTGGGAGCCATTTCGGGACAGCTCGGAGCTCGTGTATCGAACGCAGCGCACTCTCGAAAAGAGCACCCTCGGCAACAAGCTGAGCGTGAGCGAGACCAACACCGATCTGGAGGTGTCGTTTGGGTACCGCTGGTCCACCAGTCACGAGTATGGCTTCGTTCGAGAATGCGAGCTGGAAAATCGCGGACGGGAGGCAATCTCGGTCCGCGTGCTCGACGGTCTCCTGAATTTGCTCCCAGCTGATATCGATGAGCAAATGCAGCTCGGCTTCAGCTGCCTGCTCGACGCCTACAAGAAGAACGAGCTCGTCGACGGCACGCTCGCCGTGTACACGCTCGCTGCGCAGGTCGTCGATCGCGCCGAGCCGCGCGAATCCCTGCACGCAACGACGGTCTGGAGCCACGGCTTGCCCGGCGCGACCGTGCGTCTCTCGGCTGAGCACAATCGGCTCTTTTCTCGGGGCGATTTGCCAGCAGCGGCGCGTGAGGTTCGCGGTCGACGCGGCGCCTATTTGCTCGACGCGACGCTCGAGCTGTTGCCGGGCGAGAAGAAGCGCTGGGTGCTCGTGGCGGACGTGGCGCAGAGCCAGCATGCGGTGAGCGCACTGCTCGCGGCGCTGGCCAAGCCCGAAGACTTGCTGACCGAGGTGCAGGCCGATGTCGCGCGCGGTACCGCGAATCTGAAGCAGATCCTGGCAGACACCGACGGGCTACAGGTCAGCGCCGATCGCCTGACCTCGTGGCACCACACGGCGAATGTGCTGTTCAACGATCTTCGCGGCGGCATCTACGCGCACGGTTATGACGTGCCGGCTGCTGACTTTGCCCGCTTCGTGAAGACTTGGAACGTCGCCGCCTACGCGCGTCACGAGGCATTGCTGCAGTCCTTGCCATCGCTCCTGGCTCGGCACGCGCTTGCAGAACGCGTCGAACAGACGGGCGATGCAGACCTGATACGTCTCTCGTACGAGTACTTGCCGCTCACGTTCAGTCGCCGGCACGGCGACCCGAGCCGACCGTGGAACCGCTTCGAGATTCGCGTGCGCGACGCGCAGGGCCAGAAATTGCTCGGTTTTCAGGGCAATTGGCGAGACATTTTCCAGAATTGGGAGGCCCTGTCGTTGTCCTATCCGGACTTCGTCGAGAACGTCATCGTCAAGTTCGTCAATGCGTCGACGGCCGAAGGCTACAATCCGTATCGCATCTCGCAAGCCGGCATCGACTGGGAAGTGCCGGAGCCAGACCACCCCTGGGCGTCCATCGGTTATTGGGGCGACCACCAGATCATCTACTTGTGTCGCTTGCTCGAGCTGTCGCGCGACCATCACCCCGAGCGCCTGCGCGGGCTGCTCGAGCGCGAGCTGTTCACTTATGCGGACGTGCCGTACCGCATTCGTCCTTACAGCCAGATTTTGCAGAACGTTCGAGACACGATCGACTTCGACGCCGAGAAGCACGCGCGCATCGCGCGCCTCGTGCCGGAGGTCGGTTCGGACGCGAAGTTGCTTTGGAACGCGGCCGGGTTGCACCGCGTGTCGCTGCTGGAAAAATTGCTGGTCGCGACGCTCGGCAAGCTGGGGAACTTCGTGCCGGGCGGCGGAATTTGGCTCAATACGGGTCGCCCCGAGTGGAATGACGCGAACAACGCGCTCGTTGGCTACGGCTTGTCGATGGTGACACTCTATTACATCGAGCGCTTCCTGGTAACGCTCAGCGAGCTCAGCGAGTCACTCGGCTCGCGCGTCTCGCTGTCGCGCGAGGTGGCGGTTTGGCTCGAGCGCACGGTCAGCACGTTGCGTGAGCACGCGCCGCTGCTCGAGTCAGGCAAAGTCGATGACCGCGCTCGCCGAGTCGTCATGGACGCCCTCGGCGGCGCGGCCTCCGACTACCGCGAGGCTCTGTACGCTCACGGTCTGCACGAGAAAGTAGCTCTCGACGCCACGAGCGTGCACGACCTGATCAGGCTCGCAGAGCGCTGGGTGAAGCAGACCATCTCGCAGAACCGCCGTGAGGACGGCTTGTACCAAGCTTACAACTTGCTGGTGTTCCATGCCGACGGCAGCGTCGGAGTCCAACACTTGTACGAGATGCTGGAAGGTCAAGTGGCAGCGCTCAGCACGCGTGGCATGGCGGCGAGCGAAGGCGCGCACGTGCTCGGCGCGCTCAGCAAGAGCCGCATGTATCGAGCCGACCAGCACAGCTTCACGCTCTACCCGGATCGCGTATTGCCGAGGTTTTTGGACAAAAATCAGGTGAAAGAGCCGGAGCTTGCGCGCTCCGAGGTGCTCGTCGCCATGCTCGAACGAGGGGACGCCCGCATCGTGCAGCGCGACGCTCAGGGCAAGCTTCGCTTCCACGCGGATTTCTACAACGCCGATCGCGCGCTCTCTGCCTTGGTCACGCTGCGCGCTGAAGCGCGCTACCCCGCGCTCGACGACGCGGAGGTCGCGCTCATCTTGGACATCTATGAGCGGACCTTCGACCACCGCACCTTCACCGGGCGTAGCGGCACTATGTTCGCTTACGAAGGGCTCGGTAGTATCTATTGGCACATGGTCGCAAAATTGCTTCTGGCGGCCAATGAACGCGTGCTCGCTGCAGTCGACCAGGGCGCGCCGCGTGAAGTCGTACGCGAGCTGTGTCAGCGTTACTACGCGATCCGCGACGGCCTCGGCGGTTTCAACAAGACCCCCAGCGTGTATGGGGCGTTCCCACTCGATCCGTATTCACACACGCCGAGCCATACCGGCGCGCGCCAACCGGGCATGACGGGCCAGGTGAAAGAAGAGGTGCTGACGCGCTTCGCCGAGCTCGGTGTCCGCGTTCGCGAGGGCCGCCTGGAGTTTCGCCCCGTGCTGCTGCGAAAGAGCGAATTCCTCCGCGAACCGGGCGTATTCGAGGGCTTCGACGTGAGCGGGCGAGCGTTTCGCATCGAGCTGCCCGAAGGTAGCTTGGCGTTCGGCTATTGCGGTGTGCCGGTCGTGTATCACTCGTCGGACACGCCGCGCCTCGAGCTTCACACACGCGATCTCGGACGCATCGAGCAATCGGGTGTTGCGCTGAGCGTCGCTCAGGCCGCCGAGGTGTTCGCGCGCAGCGGGTCAATCATTCGTGTCGACGCTTGGACGAGAACGGAGCTGTGAGTGCTAGCTCCAGGCGAAGTTGCAAGGTCGTAACTGCAGGCTCCGAAGCGAAGCGTGCGACGACGGCAACAACCGACCCAATGACGATCGTTGCCCGGATTGCGAGCTCGAGGTCAAGTCGCGGGCAGGGAGTGGCACATCGCCAAGTAGGCGGCCTCGTGCAGGCCGGCGATCACGATCGCGTGCTCGGTCAGCGCCGTCAGGTCTGCGCTAGTCCAGCGTTGCGCGGGGGGCGACTGCACCCCGCGCGCGTGAACCCGGCCTAGAAGCGCGCCCAGGTAGCGCGCCAAATCAGGCAGGTCCTCGGCGCGTAGGTGAGCTAGGTCGAGCTTGTCTTCTTGAGGCAATAGCCGGCGTACGAAGAGCGACTGCCCGTCGAGCTCCGTCGTTCCGGTCATGCGCGGTGGGTGCACGAGACAGGTGATCGCCGCGGTCCGCACGCGCTCGGCTGGCGCTAGCTTTGGCGCGCCCAGCAGCACTTGCGCGGACGGCGCGCCCTCGGCCTTCATGTCGAACACCCAGCCGCTGTCGATTTCGCCCTTGCCACGCGTGAGCACCGCGATGCGCAACGTGCCGAGGCTGCCGCAGCCCGCGACACGAAATGCCACGTCTTCGACCGCGAAGCGCTCGCGCGCCAGTTTTTTCTCGGGATCGAGCCGCTCCACGTAGGTTGCGAATGCGGCGTGCGCCTTCGGTACCAGCTCCGGTGCAAGCTCCGGATAGCGGTCGCCACGCACGAAGCGGCGACCGCCGTGCACACGCTCGGTGCGATCGTCGAGCAGATCCTTGGGCTTGCGTTGCTCGACTTTCTCGAGCAGGCGCCGCACTGCAGCTGGTGCATCAGTGGGGACATCGCCGGTGGCGAGCGCTCGTACGTAGCCATCCAAAATGGCCGAGCACAGGAGCACGCTTTGCTTGCCGTTCGAACCGAGCTCGCGACCCGCGAGGATCACGCTGGTGAGCAGCCGCACTACGTCCCAGCGGAATGGTCCGATGATGGCTTCGTCGAAGTCATTGACGTCGAACACCACCGATTCGCCGTCCTGCGAGTCGGCACAGCGAAATGCACCGAAATTCTCGAGGTGTGCGTCGCCCACTAGCCAGCCTTCTCCGGCGGGTCCCTCGGCGAGCTCGGGGTGCTCACCGAGTAGCTCGTAAAAGAGCGGCGCTGTTCCGCGCAGGTACGCGAGCGGAGAGCCCGCCATGCGTCCGACTTTTCGAGCGAGCAGAGAGGGGAAGGTGCTCGTCGCGTCGCGATCACGCTCGAGCTGACGTTGCGCGGCCTGCAGCGGATTGGGAGAGACCATCCAGCGAGGTTATCCGAAAGCAGGTCGCAAGCGGGCGAGCGGCGACTGCGCGGCTGTCCAGCGCTCGGCGACTCCCTGTGCTGGCGCGCGACCGAGGCAAGCGTGGTCGAGTTAAATGTAATAATTACATAGTATTATATGCATACGCCAGGCCTCGGTAGTTATCGAAGTGAAGCGATTCTGTGTCAAAAGTTAGCCTTCTGTTCAGTGGTTCGCTACTGAACCGATATGCAGATCAGCCCCTCAGCACAATGCCTCTTGAAACTCGTGTTCACTGCTTCCTCGTCCCGAGAGCCCGTCACTCGACCGCGGCTCGAGCGACAGTCGGGTCTCTCTTCGAGGACACTGAATCGCGCGCTCGAAGAGCTCGAGCAGTGCGGTTTGCTCGACCTGCCGCGCTTGCGGCTGACGCTAGCCGGGCTCGCCGTCGCCGTGGCTCATGGCGCGCGCTCGCGGGCCCAGGCGCGCACCGCCGCGCGTCACGTTCGACGCCCCAGCGCGCAGAATGTGGTGAGTGCGCCGATCGCGCTCTTCTCGCGGCGTGAAGCGCCACGCGCAGTGGCTTGAATGGCGTGCGCCACTAGGCCAAGCTCGGCCCCCGCAGCGGGAGTTCCACATCAGCAGCTCGGTCGTCATCCACGGTGTTAGCCATTCCTTTGGCTCCGGCGGCCTGGTGCTGCAAGACATCGAGCTTTCGCTGCGCGCGGGCTCGTTCGTCGCGCTGCTCGGCCCTTCGGGCTGCGGAAAATCGACATTGCTGCGCTTCATCTCGGGGCTGGACACGCCGAGCTCTGGCACGATCACGCTGTCGTCGGCTAGCTCGGCACACGGCGGGTCCGGTCCTCGGCTCGCGTTCGTTTTCCAGGATGCGCAGCTCCTGCCCTGGCGCTCGGTGCTCGATAACGTCGCGTTGCCGCTCGAGCTGGCTGGCGTGGGTCGCGCGGAAGCTCGCGAGCGCGCGCGCGCTCCGCTCGCCGACGTGGAGCTTTCGGACGCTTCGGAGCGTTACCCGGATCAACTCTCCGGCGGCATGCGCATGCGCGTGTCGATCGCGCGCGCGTTGCTGACCGATCCCGAAATACTGCTGCTCGACGAGCCCTTCGCGGCTCTCGACGAGCTCACTCGGCAACGCCTCGACGAGCGGCTGCGCGCGCTTTGGCTCGAGCGTTGCATGACCGTGATTTTCGTGACGCACGCGCTCGCCGAGGCGGCATTCCTGGCCGACCGTGCGCTCGTGATGTCGCGCAGACCAGGTCGCATCGTGCTCGACCACGAGCTCGAGCTACCCGAGGAGCGAAACTTGGATTTGCGCACTAGCGCAGCCTTCGTCGAGCAGACGAAGGTCTTGTATCTTGCGCTGCAAGCCCACGGCGGTCTCGACGATTCACAAGCGGTGGGTTCTACATGAGTCGCCCAGCGGGCAATGGTCTCGCGTCGTTGGCGCTGCCGCCGCTAGTCACGTTCGCTTGCGTGATCGCGCTCTGGGAGGGCGCCGTGCGTGCGCTTCACGTCCCTGCGTTCCTGGTGCCGCCACCTTCGGCCGTGCTCGGCGTTGCCTGGCTCGAGCGCGCCTCATTGCTCAGCTCGCTATTGACCACGGCGGAAGGTGCCGTGCTTGGTTTCTTGCTCAGTGTGAGCTTGGGCACACTCGTGGGGCTTCTTTTTTCACTCTCGCGCTGGCTCGAGCGCGGGCTTTACCCGTATGCGCTCTTTCTGCAGACGGTGCCGATCGTCGCGATCGCGCCGCTCTTGGTGCTGTGGTTCGGTCCGGGGCTGCGTGCGGTAGCGGTGTCGGCCTTCATCGTGTCGGTGTTTCCCATCATCGCCAACACGCTCGCCGGCTTGCGCAGCGTCGATCCGCGCTTGTCCGATCTGTTTCGCCTGTACGGCGCTGGGCTCGGTGACACGGTGTTGAAGCTGCGCCTGCCGTCGGCGATCCCGAGCATGGCGACGGGCGTCAAGGTCGCCTCGGGGTTGTCGGTGATCGGCGCGATCGTCGGCGAGTTCGTGGCTGGGTTTTCGGAGGGCAGCGCGGGCTTGGGTATCACCGTGCTGTCCGCCTATCGCCAATTGCGCACGGACTTGCTATTCGCCGCAGTGCTCTTGGCGTCTCTGCTCGGCTTGTCCCTGTTCGCACTGGTGAGCGGCTTGAGCGCGCTGCTTTTGCGGCGACTCCGCGCCCAGTGGTAGAAGGCCGGTGTGAAAATTCTGTCTCGCCGGTTGACGGTCGCGGCCGCTCTGACGCTGCTTTTCAATTTCGGTTGCGCAAAGAGACCGACGCCGCAGTCGACGACAGACGCTGGCTCCGTGTCACCGGTTCCGATCACGCTCGCGCTCGACTGGGTGGCCGAGCCCGAATTCGGGGGTTTCTACGCTGCTCGCGAGGACGGCGCCTATGCGCGGCATGGCGTCAGCGCCGAGATTCAGGGCGGCGGCGCCGGGGTACCGGTGCTTCAGATGGTGGCGACTGGGCGCGCAGATTTCGGCACGGTGGGCGCCAGCGAGCTCATCACGGCGCGTGCGCGCGGCGCGGACGTCGTCGCGTTGTTCGCGGTGTTTCAGACTTCGCCCCTGGGCATCATGGTGCACGCCTCACGTAAGCTGCAGAAGCTCGAGGACGCGTTCCATTCGGGCACGCTGGCGCTCGAGACCGGCCACCCATACGCCGCGTTCTTGAAGAAGAAGTTCAGTTGGGACGGCGTGAAGGTCGTGCCGTACGACGGCGGTGTCGCACACTTCTTGTCCGACCCGGATTTCGGGCAGCAGTGCTACGTCACTTCGGAGCCGCTCGCCGCACGACAAAAAGGCGCAGACCCGCAGGTTTTCATGATCGCGGACGCGGGCTTCAACCCCTACACGACGGTCGTCATCACGCGCCGCGAGCTCTTGCAAAAGAGCCCCGAGCTCGTGAAGTCGTTCGTGCTCGCGACACGCGAGGGGTGGCGTGACTACCTCGATCATCCGCAAGCGACGAACGCGCTGCTCGGTAAGCTCAACTCCGCGCTCGACGCAGCCACGCTCAGCGCCGCTGCCGACGCCCAGAAGCCGTTGATCGAAAATGACGAAGCCAAGCAGAATGGACTCGGAAGCATGCAGCGCGCGCGCTGGGCAGCGCTCGCCGATCAACTGCTCGATCTGAAGATCATCGACAAACCGGCAAACGTCGACGACTTGTTCGTCAAGCCGTAGCGGAGGCTCGGGGCTGGCTCGTGCTCTTCGAGCTGACGGTGTCCTCCAAGCACAACGCACCCAGAAAGCCGCCGAGTAGCCCGAGACCGTGCGCAAGGCCGGCGACCTGCGGCGTCGTGTAGTCGAACGTCACCTGCAGAGCCACTACGACCAATAGTCTGAGGAAGATCTGCCGTGCCATGGGTAGGCGGTGGCGCAGCCAGACGCGCAGCATCACGGCCGCGTTGGCACCAAGCAGGCCCATGATGCAGCCGGATGCGCCGACCAAGTGCACGAGCTCGACCTGAAATTGCGACAAAATTAGGTAAGCGGCGCTCCCCGCACAGCCAGCGACGAAGTAGATCGCGGCGAAGCGCGCACGGCCGAAGGCGCGTTCGACGAACGGGCCGAGCACGAATAGCCCGCCCAGATTCATCACGAGGTGCAGCCAATTCTGATGCACGAAAAGATAGCTCAGCACTCGAAGCCACTGCCCGCTCAGAATGGCCGGGGCAAAGAAGGCCCAGCGGTCCGAGAAGTCGTCGCGCGTCTCGAGAAAGTGCGGCGCGCTACCGATCAAGTAGACGAGCACGTTCACTAGCGCGACGGCGCTCGTCAGCCTTGCCCCAGCGCGGCTCGATGCTCCGTCGAGAGCGAAGCGTTGTCGCTCCGCGAAGCCGCGCGCAAAGTGGGCGACCGTGCTCAGCGTTTGCGGAGAAGGCGGCTCCTCTGGCGCGGCGCGCGAAAGGTTCGCGTAGCGCTCCTCGGCGCGCGTGCGGACCTGCGCGTCCTGGCTCGCTCGCAGCCGGCCGAAGGCGCGGCGCGCCTCCTCTGGCTGACCCGCGCTCTGACTGGCGATGGCTAGCCAGAAATCACGGGTCTCGGCGGAGTAAGTGTTGGCCTTGTCGAGTAACACTTGCTCGGTGAGCTCGCGTTGGCCAGTGAAGGAAAATAGGTACAAAAGCGCCTGATCTTGGATACCGCTCGCGGCGAGCATCGTTTCTTGAGCAAGCATGAAGCGAGCCAGGTCGTCGATGTAGCCGAGCTCTCCCAACGCGCGCAGGTACAGCATCATCAGCGTTGGTTGAGTGCGCAAGGCGAGCAAGCCCTGGCGCTCGCCGAGACCTTTCAGCTCCCGCCAGCGCCCCAAGATGCGAAGTCGGTGTGCGGTCGCCATCGACGCTGCTTCGCCGCCGCCACGGGCCACGACTTGTAGGAGCGCCTCTGCCTCACTGACTTGACCCGCCTGGGCCAATTGGAAGGCGTGATAGATGCGCGGAGTCACGCGCCAGCGTTCGACCGGATGCAGCACTGACGAAAGCCGTGACAGCGTGTGGGCGCGCCCATAGTGCTGTCGCTCGCTGGCCCGCGCCGCGGCGTTGCTGAGCGAGGCCGGAATGACGAACAACAGCAGCAAGAGCGCCGTCGCGACGAAGCCCGCGCCGTCGCGAAAAAATACCCAGCCGAGCGCTGCGCTCGACAGGACGATGACACTGACGACCAGCCAGTCGAGCGAGCGCCTCGGCCCGCGTACGCTTCGCCAAAATAGGGTCAGCGCGGGCACCGCAGCAAACCACAGGGCGATACGGTTGAGGTCCATGCACGACGGCGGACTGAGCTGAGCCGCCGCGGCACTCTAGGTCATTTTGGGTGCCTGCGGTGGGATCGACGGGTGAACCGTGGCCGGCTCCACGGTACGCCCCTTCAGCTTCACGCGAGCCAAAGTGGCGAGGTAAAAAGTGACTGGTAGGACGATCAGGGCGAGCGCAGCCGCCGTGATCGTACCCCCGACGACGACGACCGCGATCGGGCGCTGTGTCTCGCTGCCGATGGCATGCGACAGAGCCGCCGGCAACAAGCCGAGGGACGCCAAGAGCGCGGTCATCAACACGGCGCGCAAGCGATCGCGCGTGCCCTGGATTACGGCGTCGTGCAGCGGCTCGCCCAAGGCGAGTCGACTGCGGATGGCGGCCACGACGAGCACGCCGTTCAATACCGCCTGCCCGAGCAGCGCGATGAAGCCGACGGCGGCGGAAACGCTGAGCGGCATGTCTGCGACGCCGAGGGCGAAGATGCCACCCACGAGCGCGAACGGTACGTTGAACATGATCAACGTCGCGTCGAAGACGGAGTTGAACGCCGAGAAGAGCAAGAGGAAGGTAATCACCAAGGCCAGCGGGATCACGATCTTCAGACGCGCCATG
>DATHOI010000506.1:0-7626 GCA_035485095.1 Polyangiaceae bacterium
CGAAATTTCGCGATTTCCTCGAAAAAATCGGCATGTACGTCGAAGAAGAAGCTGAGCCGTGGCGCAAAATCATCGACCTTGAGGCCGCGCGCCAAACACGATTCGACGTACGCCAGGCCGTCAGCCAGCGTGAAGCCGAGCTCTTGAGCCGCTGTCGCTCCGGCTTCGCGAATGTGATAGCCGCTGATCGATACCGGGTTGTAGCGCGGCACCTCTGCCGTCGCGTACTCGATCATGTCCGTGACCAGGCGCATCGCCGGCCTGGGCGGCACGAGCCAGGCGTGCTGAGCGATGAACTCCTTGAGGCAATCATTCTGGATCGTGCCGCCGAGCGCGCTGCGCGGAATGCCGCGTTGGTCGGCGAGCGCGACGTAAAAGGCGAACAGCACGATGGCCGGCCCGTTGATGGTCATCGACGTCGTGACGTGATCGAGCGGGATGTCCTGAAACAGGCGGTCCATGTCCGCGAGCGTGTCGACCGCTACGCCGCACATCCCCACCTCACCGAGCGCGCGCGGCGAATCCGAATCATAACCCATCAGGGTTGGAAAATCGAAGGCGGTGGAGAGCCCGGTCTGCCCTTGCTCGAGGAGGTAGCGAAAGCGCTGGTTGGTCTGGGCCGGCGTGCCAAAACCGGCGAACATGCGCATAGTCCAGGGCCGACCGCGATACATCGTCCGCTGCACGCCGCGCGTGAACGGGAACTCTCCGGGGAAGCCCAAATCACGCAAATAGTCGACCGGGACGTCGGCCGGTGTGAGCAGATCTGGAACCTCGATGCCGCTCGAGGTTCGATGCCGTGCCGGGCTCGAGCTCAGCCCCTCGGCCTTGTTGTGCCGCTTCGCCGTTCGCGCGCGAAAGTCAGCGAGCCGAGCGCGGAGCTCCGACAGATCGATACCCGGCACCTCACCTTCGGGCGGCGCGGCGCTCATGAGCAAGTCGGAGTGATGAGGGCGCTCTGCAACGGATCCGTGCCGCCCTTCAACGAGTCCGTCACCGAGCCAATGATGCGCACTTGACCCGCGCAGATGGCGGCGCTGTTCATGATCACCGCCTGCGAGCTCAAGGTGAACGTGACCGTCTGCGTGTCGCCCTGGCCGACGACCAGCGGAAAGCTGGTTCCGCTCGCGTTGACTTGCAGCGGATCGACCAGCGAAGCGCCGGCCGCAGTCTGCAGCGCAAAGCTCCCCAAAGTCACCGTCGTCGGACCGGATGCCAATTGGCCGAGCGCGAATTCGAGCTGAAACCCGCCACCCAGCGTGGCGCCGAGCGGGCCGTTTTGCACGCTGACCGTGGATTGGTCGACGCTGACAGACAGTGAGACAGCACCTTTATCGCCGCAAGCCATCAGACACAGCGGGAGGAGCGACGCGAGCGACCAAAAACGCATGGCGTAACCATAGCGACGAATCGCGACCCCTTCCACTTCAGCTATGCTGGCGACCGGCGTGAGTCCCGTTCGTCGTGCGTTTTTGTCACTGCTCTGCCTGAGCGCGTGCGGAGGCCCAATGCCTGCACCTGCGCGAGGCCCGGCATATCCCAGCGCCGGCCCGGCACCGAGCATACCAACGCCGCGCACGGCGCCCGGCGCGGCTGCGACGAGCGCCGCGCCGAGCACTAGCTCGACACCGGCCGCTCCCGCCGACGTGTCATCGTTCGGCGATGCGCCGTTCGCGGCTGAGGGACCCACCTTGGTCGAACAGGCGAGCAGTGCCGGGCACTGGGTCGCGCTCTGTCAGGCCCGAAAAGACGAACGCACCACGGCGGCGCCGAGCCTGCGTCGCTATTTGATCGCGCCGAGCCAAGAGCTCGCGATCGACGCGTTTCTGACCGCCTCGCCCGACGGGCATTTTGCGCTCTTCTTGCGAAACGGCGCGCTGATGCTGTGGAACAGCGCGATGTCGAAGGCCGACGACTTATCCGCCCTCGGCGCGGACACTCGCGCCAGCGCAGAGTCGTATGCCAGCGTGCGTGCGCTGGATTTCGACGCGAAGAGCGAGCACCTGCTGTACGTGAAGCACGCCGCCGGCGCGAACGCGCGCGTCGTGCTGCGCGCCTTGAACGACGGCAGCGAGCGCGAGCTCGACCCTGGACCGGGAGAGGTGTGGCGCGCCCGCTTCGACCCAGGCGGCGCCTTCATCACGCTGCAGATGGTCAGCGCGGACAGCAACAAGAACGGAAAGCTCGACTTTCCCGCGCCGCTCCTGAGCGCGCCTCGCGGCTGCGGCGACAATTTGAGCCACTTTCGCGCATGGGAAGCCAGGGGTGACCGACCCGAGACCGTGCTCTTACCGCTGAGCGGCGGCGCGGCCATTCACGAGCCCGACTTGGTCATGCCGGTGCTCGACGCGCTGCTACTGCGCGACGAAAATGGCGCGTTGCTGCTGGAGCGCGGCGGCAAAAGACGGCTGCTGGAGCCCGCCGAGTGCAAAGGCCGCATCGTGTACGGTGACGCGCAGCGCGAGTTATTCATCGTGGGCTGCGCACAAAAGAAGAAGACCGGGCGCGTGAGCCTGGAGCTCGTGACTCGTGAGGGACGAAAACCGCTCGCGATCGAGCTGGCGAGCGTGGAGCTCGATCGCGAAATCAGCGATGCGCCCAGACTGGTCGCACTCTATCCGGGCTCGGACAGCGTGCTGTTCGACGCCGACCATCGCGAGCTGATTGCGTTGCAGCCGGGCGACAGTGTGCTCGCGACTCGCCAAGCGCGAGCGCTGATCCGACGTGGTAAAGAGCTCCTGATCTACGACGCCGACTTGCACCAAGAGCAGCCGCTGCCCGGCGTCGTCGTCGACAAGTATCCTGACATCCTGCGAGCCTTGCCGTTCGTGTTCGTGTCGCCCGTGCTCGTCAATCTGGACACTCTGGAGCTCGCAGGAGTCGGCAAACAGCGTCCGCTCGCGCTCACGGCGAACGGCCAGCTCCTGCTGGCGGCAGGCGAACCGGATGCGCCGAGCTGGGCGCGTGGTCCGCTGCGCTGGTCGACACCCGAAAAAACCCAAGAATAGCGAGATTTTTCCCAGAACCGAGCAGGCCTGGCCCGGGTGATATATTGCGCGGCCTGATGCACTTGCTCGACGACCTCGCGTTCCGCGGCCTCATTCACCAGCAAACGAATCCGGAGGGGTTGCGCGCCCATCTGCAAAGCCCGCGCGTCGTCTATTGCGGCTTCGACCCGACCAAAGACTCGCTGACGATCGGCAATTTGGTGCCGATCCTGTTTTTGCGTCGCTTCCAGCAGGCGGGGCACAAGCCGATCGTGATCATGGGCGGCGGCACGGGCATGATCGGTGATCCGTCGGGCAAGGACGCCGAGCGTCAACTACTGACGCTCGAGCAAATCGAGCAGAACGTGGCCGGACAGCGGGTGACGTTCGAGCGCTTACTCGACTTCGATGGGCCGAACGGCGCCGTCTTGCTCAACAACGCCGATTGGCTGAGGGGCCTCGGCTACCTCGAGGTGCTGCGCGACATCGGCAAATATTTCTCGGTCAACATGATGATCCAGAAGGACTCGGTGCGCGATCGTCTGCAAAACCGCGAGCAAGGCATCAGCTACACCGAGTTCAGCTACATGCTACTCCAAGCTTATGATTTCCTGCACCTGTACGATCACCACCAAGTGACTCTGCAAGTGTGCGGCTCGGATCAATGGGGCAACGTCGTCGGCGGGATCGATCTGATCCGCCGCAAGCATCAGGCTGAAGCCTTTGGCTTGACTCACCCGCTCGTGACCAAGGCCGACGGCGGTAAGTTCGGCAAGACCGAGAGCGGCGCGATCTGGCTGCACGAGTCACGCACGTCCGCCTATGCGTTCTACCAATTCTGGCTCAATACGCCGGACAGTGACGTGCTCAAGTACCTCATGTTCTTCAGCTTCTTGACGCATGAAGAGATCATGCGCTTGAGCGCGGAGCACCAAGCGAACCCAGGCGCGCGCGCAGCGCACCGCGCTTTGGCCGAGCACATGACCGAGCTCTTGCACGGCGCAAGTGGGCTCGAGCACGCGCGCAGCGTGAGCCAAGCGCTGTTCTCGGGGGACGTGACAAGCCTGTCGCGCGCAACGCTCGACGAGGTATTCCAAAACGCGCCCTCGGTGACGTTCGCGAAAGCACGGCTCGAGGGCGAAGGGATGACGGCGATCGATTTTCTGGTCGAGGCAGCGGTCGTGAAGAGCAAGCGTGAAGCGCGCGAGCTGTTGTCCAGCAATGCGGTCAGCATCAGCGCGCGCAAAGCGGACGCGGACACTCGCATCAGCGCAGACTGGCTGTTATTTGGGGAGATCGCGCTGATTCGTCGCGGCAAGAAGACGTGGCACGTGGCACGCTTCGCGTAGGCCGGGCACGCGCTGCGCTCGACTCAGCGTAAGCTCGGCGCGGCGATGTACTCGTTCCCGAGCGTGGTCGGGTTGCCGTTCGTATCGAGCAACGTCGAGTTGTTGAAATCGCTGTCGGTGGGGTCGCTCGCGGAGCGGCTCAAGAACCAGGCGTAACGCTGGACGAGTGGGTGGTTTTTGAACATCGCGAGCGCGTCCGTGTAAAACTTGTTCACTACGTCGACGGCTTGCAGACGGCAGCTCCATTCCGTGATCCAAATCGGGCGCTGCCACTGCTCGGCCCACTTGATCTTGGCTTCGAGCTGGCTCGTGTCGTTGCACGTGCCAGGATCCCAGCCGTACCAATGCACGGCGATGAAATCGACGCGCAGGTTCTGCGCAGCGACGCCGGTCATGAAATCCGGTAGCCACCCTTCGCCCGCCACGGCAGGGCTACCGAGCAACACGCCCGGCTGGTCGAACGACGGCCAGAGCTTGAGCGCCTCGGCGACGGTCATGTTGGCTTGGCCGGTGCCGTCCGGCTCGTTGAAGCCGAGCAGCGCCTTGGCGCCGTTCGCGACCGCCTTAGCGGGCATGGGCACCCAACTCAGCACGGTCCAATCGCCCCAGATCTGCGGCACGTATTCGACGCCCGTGCACTTCGTGGTGGTCGACCAATTGTAGTACCAGGACACGCCCAAGCGCGCGAGATCCGCGCAGCTCCCGCTGGTCGAGTCGAAGGCCACGCCTTTCATCGGCTGCGTGCCGGCGGCGCTGGCTCCGCCGGCACCGGCCGTCGCGCTCGCTGCGCCGCCGGTCGCGCTCGCTGCGCCGGCCATTGCGTTCGAGCTGCCACCAGCGCCCGAGCCCGATGCGCTGACCGAGCTACCACCAGCGCCGGAACCACTGACGCCCGCGCCAGACGACGTGCCCGCTTGACCTGAGCTCGGCGCACCGCTCGTCGCCGTCGCGCCGCCCGCGCTCGAATTCGTAGAGCCGCCAGTAGCGAAAGGCGACTCGCCGCCCGTCGCAGACGAAGCGCTCGATGCGCCCGCTCCGCAGCCCGCCGTGAAGAGCAGCGCCAACACGGCGAGTGAGTCGCGGTTTCTCGGCATGATCAACGAATAACCCCTGCCCCACTCGCCAAGCAAGACGCGGGGCCTGGGCGCACGGGAGACAAACTCTGCGTAGCCGCAAAAAGCTCGTACTTTCATGCGGATTCGGGCACGTGGCGCGCGAAATCCGGCGCCCAAAGTTGAAACCCCGGGCAGCTTTCGTTACGACGCGAGCCGTGGAAAAGGACGACTTGCTGCCCGGCGTGAGCGCAATGAGTTTGTACGTGCCGCGATTTCGCGTGCCGCTCGACCAATGGTGCGGCTGGACCGGCAACAGTTGGGACAAGGTGCGCGCCGTCGTCGGACACAGCTTCCGTGTCTGCGGGCGGCACGAAAATGTGTACACGATGGCGGCCAACGCCGTCCTGCGTTTGATCCTGCAGAACGAAATCGATCCGCAACGGATCGGCTCGCTCGGCCTGGGTACCGAGTCGAGCACGGACAACGCGGCCGGCGCGGTCATCGTGCGCGGCATGGTCGATCGCGGGCTCGACCAACTGGGCATGCCGCGCTTGTCACGGCAGCTCGAGGTCCCCGAGTTCAAGCACGCCTGCCTCGGTGGCGTGTACGCGCTGAAGAACGCGCTACGCTACGTGAGCTATGACGCCGGTGATCGCCAGGCGATCGTCGTCAGCGCGGATGTCGCTGAGTACGAGCGCGGCTCGAGCGGTGAACAGACGCAGGGCGCAGGCAGTATTGCGATGCTGGTCGAGCGCACGCCGAAATTGTTCTCGGTCGACCTCTTGCACGCGGGCAGCTCGTCGGACTACCGCGGTCCGGATTTCAGGAAGCCCCACGCGCGCCATTTTACCGACGGCTATGCACCGAACACCGACCGCCTGAGTGATTTCCCGGTCTTCAGTGGCAAATACTCGACGTACGCTTATCTCGACGAGACCGTGCACGCGGTCGAGCACATGCTGCACAAGCTCGGCGTCTCGGCAGGCAGCTACTACGAGAGCGTGCGCGGCCTATTTTTCCATCGCCCGTATCACCTGATGCCCGTGCAAGCGATGGCGTTCTTGTACGTGCGCGGGCTGGCGCGCGGCGACCATCACCAAGACGAATTCCAGGCCTTGTGCGCGGAGGCAGGCGTCGCGGTCGACGCGGTGCTCACCGAAACCAAGTCCACACCGGATCTGTACGACCTCTTACTCAAGGGCGGCGCGGAGCTCGACCCATACAGCGCGACGAGCGCAGTCGCGAGCGTGCTCCGCAAGCGTGCGAGCTTCCGCGAGCTCTTGACGCAAAAGATGAGCCTCGGTTCGGAGAACACGAAGCAGCTCGGCAACTTGTACAGCGCCGCGCTGCCCGCGTGGATCGCCGCCGGCCTGGAAGACGCGGCCGAAAAGCAGCTCGAGCTCGCGGGCGCCAACATGGTCGCCGTCGGTTACGGCAGCGGCGACGCGGCCGAAGCCATTCCGATTTCGCCCAGCAACGGCTTCGAGCGCGCCGCGTCGCGCATCGGGCTCGCCCGCGCGCTCGGCGGCGCCGTCGATCTGAATCAAGAGCAGTACGAGTCCCTGCACGACCGTCGCGAGCTCAATCTGCCCTACACGCCCAGCGCCGAATTCGTCATCGATCGCGTCGGGACCGCATACGACGGCACATTTCAAGATCTCAGCGTCGAGTACTACGAGTACGTGAAGTGACGGCCGCGCCGCCGAAGGCTGAGTGCTCGGCGACGTGCGTTGCGACCATCAAAAAACCAATGACCTTGAGTTGATGGTCACGCGCCGTGCGCAGTCCGTCACAGCCTTCGGCGGCGCGTTCACGAGCTACGGAAGCGAGAGCGAGAACGCGCGACGCGGACGCTCGCCACATCGGACGCCCAATCTGATGTTTAAGTATAAACTTCAGATCTGAAACGAAATAGCGGCGGCCGCGGCTCGGCACGGGCCGAATTCTGAGCTCGCGGCCGCTCTGCCAATTTCACATGGAAATTGGCGCGCGACGCGGGCCGGATTTGCTGCCGGCCCGCGCTCACTCGAGCTCGACTTACTGCACGGGCGGAGGCAGCACGCCTTTGCTGCGTGCAGTTTCGCAGCCGCGCTCGACGCCGGTCAGGCCTTCTTCGGTCTTGACGACCTTGAACTCGACGCGGCGATTCTTCTCCCAAGCCACCGGGTTGGACTTCGGATCGAGTGGGCAGAATTCGCCGTAGCCTTGCGAGACCAAGCGGCTCGCGGCAACTCC
>DATHOI010000507.1:0-10334 GCA_035485095.1 Polyangiaceae bacterium
GGGCGCACAATGGTCTCGTCGCATTTCCTCTCGACCGAACGCATCTACCTGCAATACACGCGCTACAAATATGGTGATCAAATGACCCTCGCCGGCACGTGGAAGTGGGGCGCGCCACTCGTCGCCGGTAACGACGTGATCCAAGCCAGCCCCTATGCCGGCAAACGACCCGACTACAACGTGGTCAAGCTCCAAGCCGAAGTCGCGTTCTGACTTCGGCAGCGAGCGGCAAACGGGTTCACGAATGGGTTGATGGTCACGCGCGACGTCCTCGGGCGTCGCAGCCTTCGGCGGCGCGTTGCGCCTTGCCGCGAGGTCCCGCAGCCGTCCGCGACGCCGAAGGCAATGACGCTGCTCGACGCACTCGGTGACCATCAAAAATGGCTCGAGCGTAGACTCCGAAGCAGGCCGCGCCGCGCGTAGGGCCTCACGCGCGACCGTGTGCCCTGCCACGTTGCGCCAAGCGCGCGGGGCCTCAGACCCACGCGCCACCGCGACGCGAAGCGTTGGCAACAGCGGCCGTTCGTCGGCCAATTTGATGTTCAACTTTAAACTCAATGCCGTTCACTTAAGCGGCGAACCCTACGATATGTTGTGGGGGCAGCGTGAGCGATGGGGTCCATATTGTGGTCTCGGTCCTTAACCGAACGGCATTGACTTTAAACTTCAGACTTGGGTAGTGGCCGGATTTGAAATCGGCGCCGCTCGGAGCCCGTGAGCGCGTGTACCATCACTGCACCGATGAAGCCGACGCACCCAGAGTTACTGACCGCAGCGGTCGTCGTCACTTGGTTCGTGCTGGTCATGGCGATCCTGGTCTTTGGAGACTGGGCCTGGGCTCAGACGAGGCGAGCGATGGCCACGAGTCCAGTGACTGCGCGCCGCTTCGTGGCTAACCTGCCCGCCATGGACGCCGCCGGAATCCCCGCTCTCCAAGACGCCATCCGCCACCTACACGGCCTAGAGGCTACGTGGCTCGAATCAGTCCCCGTACACGAGCAGCACGAAGGGGAGACCGTCTGGGAGGGCGAGGTCCAGGTGTTTGCGGTCGAGCACCCGAAGGCGACCCGGGTCTATGCTTGGTCGCACGAGACCGAGGGCGGGAAGCGGCGGTTCCACGCGGTGCTCGGGGTCAAGCCAGTGGATGGAGCAAGCGAGGCGGTGAGGGTCGCCATCTTCTCGGAAGTGAACGCCGAGCGCGGGTCCGACGGACGGGGCGGGAAATGACGGTTAGGGGCGCAAGCGTGGCATGCGGTCAGAATAGCAACCCCTTGTAATCACCTCATATTTCGGCATGCCTGATCGTGAGCGTTGACTTCCAGAGCGAACGCTTATGTTCTAATGAACGCTGGTCGTAATTCCAGCAAATGCATGCAACTGAGATCAGAGCGGACCGATGTCAGTCCTCGATACGGGCCGATAACTGGGCCTTTTTGAGGTTTCTCGGTCTACTACGATCGCTTCGTGTGACAATTTTGGGCGTTCCCGTGATCAACGGTAGTGGTTTGTCAAGTTTTCTTGCCACTTTTCCTTGACGCTCACGTCTAATAAGAGCATAAGCCCCGGAGAGCAATGATGCCGAATTTCCCTACAACCGTTACGTTCTCCAATCTTGTCCATGCCAGCTCCGCTGTCGTCGGAAAGCCGGAACAGGTGGTCGTGGAGCGTCCGGAGGCATTTGCTTCGCCAAACGCGCCGGGGGAAATGCGTCCCGTCGAGAGTTATGATGCGGTGCGCGAGCTTGGGACGACCGCGGCCGCACGACTGAAGGACATGGACATCTGATTAGGGCTGGACTTTCACCCAGTAACTGGTGAAATCCCGCCCCTATGCCTGCGCTCCTATACAGCGGTGAGCCACATGTCGAGTTGGTCGCGGTACTGGGTTACATAGACTCAATTGCCGAGGCTCGTGGGATAAAACTCGAGATCAATATCACCGCGCTATCGAGCGTACTGAGAAACATTCGCTTCGACTTTCCACATGTCGATGGCGTGGCGAGCGCGAGTCCCTTCAAGAAGGCGGCGTGCTTCGTTGTCTACTTCGTTGCTGAATCGCCAATCTCGGCGCCTTTTCCCGCGGGTAGCTTCTCTCCAGATATTCTGAGACTCAGGGGTCATCAGAACGCGTTGATGGCGTTTGAGTTGGCAGTCGATGCGCTCCATGGGGCCACCGTGCATCGGTCAACCGGTGACTTTGTGCTGGAGAAGCGCATTCAGGTGTCGCGACACTCGTACGTGGACATAATCGAAGCGCTAACTACAGTTTCTCCGGTTACTTCGTTCAAGCTGGTTTCTGTTTTGCTGGAGCAGCTCGCGTATCGCGCAAATCCGGAGTGCTCGTACCCGATTGGCTCAGCAAAGTAGCTATTCGCTCGCTGCGAGCAGACAGCGCCGAGCCCATTCCGAAAGTTTTATTCCGGCACGTTGCGCGGCGCCCTCTAGGGTGCGGCGCTCGCTCTCGGAAAACCGCACCGACAAGAGTGAACCCTTCGCCAGCTTCTTCGGCACCGGCGGGCGCCCCAGCTTCGGCTTCTTCATAGCCCTCATGCCCCAGCTCCAATCGTCGCATTGAGCAGGTCGTCAACGTCCCACAGCGTCGCGGAAACGCCCGCAGCCATAGCCGGCGAAACGCGCAACGTCTGGTGACGCCGCACGAAGTTGTAGTGAGCGAAGTGCAGCGCCGTCGCTGCCACATGGTTCTCGATCTTCTTCGAGAACGCATTGGTGAGGCGCGTGTAGCGGCGGACACCCATGCGCACCGTGAGGTTCTGGCGTTCGACGTAGCTCGTGGAGACCAACTCCTCGACCGGAGAGCCGTAGACCGGCGTCTTCTCGGTCGCGATCACCTTTGGCGGGCTGTAGCGGCCCGGGCCTGTTGCTTCGGCCTCGTAGGTTTTATGCAGCTGCGCGTAGTCGACACCGGTCTCGGCAAAAGCCTTCCCGATCGAATCGATGTACGAGCGCAGCCCATCCGTCGAAATCTGCACGCGGTTCGCGAGGCGTGCGGCAACGTCGGAGATGAACGCTTGCGTGCTCGCAAGGTCCCGCTTGCCGACCAGGAATGAAGGAACCAACTTCGTCCCAGCGTCGACCGCGACGAAGGTCCACGTGTCACCGACACGCGAGCGATCGTCCTCGCGCGTGACGTGACGCTGCTTCTTGCCAACGAAGGCCCACAGCTCGTCAATCTCGAGACGGTTGCAGTCCAGATCGCGCATCTTGTCGTTCAGCAGATCCGAGCAGCCGTTGCCGACGCGCACGAGCAGCGTGCCGATCGTCTCGCGGTTGACGCCGGTCATGCGCTCGGTCGACCGAATCGAGCAGCCCTCGACCAAGGCGCTGACTACGGCGATCTGCTTATCACGGGAGAGGTTGTTGGCCACGGATTAGTTGTATGACAAAAATAGGAGCGGCGCAAGGTTTATTTGTATGACGAAAAAAAGAGCGGGCGGTCACCGCGAAACGGGCCGCCCGCAGGTCGCTGAAGCACGGGGGCTACCCGCATCAGCTTATTTTGTGGTGCGCGCGCATCGCACTTCCTGCCGTTTCCGCCCTCTTAGTCGACAGGCCCCGGCGAGCGGGCTACCTTGAACCTACCTGTAGCAAGGAAGGGTCTCGGTCTCGCCGAGGTCTGGACACGGCCAACGCCTCTAGCGCTGGCCGTTAGTCTTTGTGGGCGGTGACGATAGAGAAGACCTGCGCATGACTCGGGACCGTCGGGTCGAAGTCTTTGGCGAGCGTGAGCAGATGACAAACGATCTTGCGTACGTCACGCACATCAAGGCCGCCACTTGGCAGCATGAAGTTGAAGGCTTCTCGCCCAGCGCCGAGTGGAAAGCTGCGCACTTCTTGTTCGGGGGCTTGCGCAGCAGGCGCTGGAGTTTCGGGCGACGCTGCTGTGGGCTTCGCCTCCGTCTTCTGTGCCTTCGGCTCCTTGGCCTCTGGTGTAGCGCGCGGAGCCGAGCGCTTGAACTTAAAGCCCTTGGGATCGCGTACCCATTCGAAGTAGCTCTCGATCGCAGAGCGCGCCCGCGATTCGTAGGTCTTCGCGGTCTCCCCCTTCGCGTCAGCGCTGTTGAGCGTCGCCCAGCGCGTGGCAATGCTCTGGATGTTTTCGAGCACGTACTGCGCGGTCTTAGGCTCATCTTCACCCAGGACGGTGACGAGCTGGCGAATCGATGTAGCCTTCAGCCGAGCGGAGTTTTCGGCGATCTCTCCGCGTTCGGCCTTCTGCTTGAGGAAGAGGCAAACGTCTTCAGGGGAAGGGTTGACAGCGGGCGTAAACGCCCGCACATTTGATGCGTTCATACACGAACTCCTTGTGTGCCCGGGTTTTCCGGGTCCGTTGTTGCAGGCTCAGCTGTAACTGTGCCTACTCCGAACAAATGGATCCGGGAGCCCGGGCGCGCAAGTGCTCAATCCGGGTGATACTGTTCTGCGCAACGCGTGATCAGCGGAATATCCCAAATATTCCGGCCGCTTAGCGAAAATCTATTTCTGACAAAGATCAGAAGGATTTTTTCTGCCCACAGATTATCCCCATCCAAAGACAGACGTCAGGCACTACTTCCCACACATCGGGCAGCACCCCGGCTTCGCGAACGCCCCGCTCAGCACGTCCTCGACGGACACCTTGGCCATTCGCGCCAACCTCAGCGCTAGCCCAGCACAAGGCTCCTGCAGCCCGGTGCACGCTCGGAAGGCGGCCAGTTGCTTGACGCCCAAAGCGACCGCGAACGCTTCCCAAGAGCGGTACTCGGCTCGGAGCTTCAGGGCGAACGCGAGGACATTGGCTTGCTCTTCTGCTGTGAGCGCGGAGAGTTTGGCGGTGAGCTTCGCTTTTGACGGTGCTCGCTTCCAGACTTTCGCCGCTGTCAGGATCGCCATGCGCGGAAACTACGCGCGCGTGAGGCGGCCAGCGGGCTCGATTTCAAATCCGGCCACTACCCAGACTTGAAATGAAACAGGGAGCCCTTCGAGGGCCGTTTCGAGTTGCGCCGCGAACGAGTCGCCTCAGGTCGGGGAGCGGTGACCTCGCATGAAGCCGCACCGACCGCGACACCTCGTGCACTCAGTTTGCCGATCTGTGCCACAAGCGAGCGGTGCCCCGCCACTCGCACCCGGTTTTTGGCCTGAAATTCGCCCCGCGCCCTGGCCTGGACCTTGCTCCAGGGCTGGGTCGAGATGCGCGCGTGGCAGCGGTCGCTGTGGCGAACCTATTTTACGATCGATGTGCGGAGCTTGGGGCTGTTCCGGATTTTGTTTGGCGCGGTGCTGCTCTCGGACTTGGCGCGGCGCTGGGTCGAGCTGCGGTTTTGGTACGTCAATAGCGGCATTTTACCGAACCACACGCTGCTCTGGCGCCCGCCGACCAGCAATATGTTTTCGTTGTTCTTCACGGTCTCGACCGTGCAGGAGGCGGAGCTCGGATTTCTCCTGTGCGCGCTGATCTACGGCTGTTACCTGGCCGGCTATCGCACGCGCTGGGCGCAGGTGCTCGCACTGGTCGTGCGAGTGAGTCTGAATAGCCGGCTCGCGGTGCTCGAGAACGGCGGCGACATGGTGATGGATCTGTTGTGCCTGTTCACCTTGCCGCTGCCGCTCGGGGCTCGGTTTTCATTGGACGCAGTCGCCGCGTCTTTGGCGGCAGAACGAGCGCCGCAGAGCGCCGAGTCCAGGGCGCGAGCGAGCGTGAGCGCGAACGAGCCCACGCCGACGTCGTACGCGTCGCTCGCCGTACTCGGGATCTTGCTGCAATTTTCGGCAGTCTATCTGTTCAACGCGTCGGCAAAAACAGGCGCAGCCTGGCAGGACGGCAGCGCGGTGCACTACGCGCTGCATCAAGACAAGCTCGTCACTTGGGCGGGCGTGTGGATGCGCGAGCACTTGTCCGTGCAAGCGCTGCGCTGGCTCACCTGGTCCACGCTGACCACGGAGTGGATCGCGTGGACGCTGCTCATCACGCCGGTGTTCGTGCGCGAGGCACGCACGCTCGCGGTGTGCGTGTTGCCGTTGTTGCACCTCGGGTTTGCGCTCGGCTTGAACCTCGGCGGCTTCAGCTTGGCGATGATGTCCTTCTACGTGCTCTTGCTGATGCCCGATCATTGGCGCTGGCTTTCACGGCTGTTCGGCTCGCGCGTGCGACCGCTCGCCGTCGCGCTCGAGCATTGGCTGCGCCGCTGGCTCAAGCCGCGCGTGCTGCTGCCGCTCAGCGGCGTTCGGCGCGCGCTCGCTGAAGTTGCGGTGTTGCTGCTGATCGTCGCGATTGCGAGCGAAGCGCTGAACGACAACGGCGCCGTGCCTCAGGCGCTGCGCGTGCACCAGCCCAGCTGGGCCAAGGCCGTGATCGAGTACCCGCGCATCCTCCAAGGCTGGCGCATGTTCTCGAGTGAGCCCTCGCGCGTCGATACCATGATCTACGTGGACGCGGTCACCGCGGACGGCCGGCACGTGGATCCGTACAACGCGGTCGCCAGCGATCAGCCGTTCCCCGCGGGCGGCGTGGTCCCGACGCACATGGGGCAGAGCCAATTCTTCGTGATGTACTCGGACCGCATCCCTTCCGACGGCTACGCAGCGTATCGCCAAGCATTCTCCGAGTGGCTTCAGGCCTATCCCGAGCGCACGCATCACCCCGAAGATTGCCTCCTGCGCTATGAGGTGTACCTGGTCACCGATCAGAGCCCCGCGCTCGGCAGCCACGCGAAACCGACGCCTGTCTCGCGCCAACGCTTCATGACCTACAACGCGCCCTACGACAGCCCCTGCCGAACGACGCAGGGCAAGAAGGTCGCGAGCGTCCAGCAGGCGAATGGCGGCTGATCCTCCAAGGCGGTGACTTAGCGTACCCCGGCGTGGACCGCGCACTCGGAGAAAACTCCCTACTTCGGAAGCTTCCTCACGGCGCCGTCGGGTGCGAGCAGCGAGCCTTGACGCAAAGAACAAAACACCAACCCAGTCCCCGAATGTTCATGTGCATCACCATCACCCCAGGCTTTAAGCCCACGAGCGTAGCCGAGCGCGCCTGGGCGTCAAAGGGCAGCCTCCCGAGAGCATGCCTGAAGGGGTTTGATGGTCACGCGCCAGCGCGTGCGTCGGCACAGCCTTCGGCGTCGCGTGCGCGTCTTCGAGACTGAGCGCATGCCGACAAATTTGTAGGCCTTTGCCGACCTCTCGAGTCGCGCTCGGCTGCCGCTCAGCGCACGGACCCATCGAAAACGCCGAGCCGTGGATCAGCCAGAAACACTGCCAAAACGCGAATCTGCCACGACAATTTTGTCGGTCGAAATGGGCTTTTTCGACAATTTTGTCGAAAATTCGAGGAATCGGCGATTTCGCCGAGGTTTCGGGCCTCTAAAAGCCTCGCTAAGCGCGGCTTTTGGGCTGAACGGCACAGACGTTGCTGAAGCAGCGCCAACACCGTCTCTCGGTTTCGCTCCCCCCAATAACATCTAGCTTCGAAAGTAGTGTCAATGCACCTCCTTAGTGTGCGAGGCCGTCGTGCGGCTTTGCGCGGTACGTACCCGCTCGCTCTGCTCTCCCTTTGCTTGCTGAGCGCACCACGCGCTGTTCATGCACAGGAGCCTGAGCCGGCGACGCCCGTCGCGCCGGCCGAAGCGACGTCCGCGCCCGCCGAAGCCGCGCCAATGCCGGCGCCCGCGCAGCCCGCGCCGTATTCGTTGCCGTGGCAACTGCGCCCGGTCGCGCCGGGCAACGCGCTGCGTTTGGACACCGCGTATGGCTCGTACAAGAACCCAACTACTGGCAAAACCGGGGGTTCGGCGATCGCCACTTCGATCTTGGGCAGCTACAAGATCATTCCGGATCTAGCGCTGATTGCGCGCCTCGGCCTGGTTGAGAATTCGCCGCCCGCGTCACCGCCGCCGTCGGCGACCAGCTTCTTGAACCCGGTGCTCGGCGGGCTGTACGGCATCCAGCTCTCAGCGAGCTTCAAGCTCGGGTTATTTCTGGGCGTCACGTTGCCCATTGGCACCGGCGGTGGCGATAACCCGGATCCCGGAAAAATCGCGGCAAACAACGCCGGAATCGCCACGCGCTCCGCGTTCGACAACGCCATGTTCGCCGTCAACTACTTCACGGTTTTACCCGGTGTCGACTTCGCGTTCGTGCAGAGTGGTCTCACGGTTCAAGCAGAGGCGACGATATTCGAGCTCACCCGAGCGCGCGGCCCGAGCACGCAAGACTCGACGAACACGAATCTCACCGCGGGTGTGCACGTGGGCTACTTCATCGCGCCCGTGTTCTCGCTCGGCGCGGAGCTCCGGCATCAACGTTGGCTGTCGACGCCCGCGTCCGTCAAAGCCGACAAGACCGACAGCATCCGCGACACGTCGACGTTCGCTGTCGGTCCGCGCTTTCATTTCAGGCTCTCCGACAGCGTCTGGTTCCGCCCCGGTCTCGCCCTGGCGCTCCCGCTCGACGACCCGATGAAAAAGAGCAGCTACAAGATCGCGCAGCTCGACCTGCCATTTTCATTCTGAGCGAGAAAACGCGCAACGCCGCAGTGGGCGTCGGGACTTACTTCGCGGGCTCGGGACACTCGATGATGGGGCCGCCGGTCGAGCGTGCCGTCTCGGCCAGGGGTCGCTGCCAGTCGAATGTGCCGCCGTGCACGCTTGGGTCGAGCTCTTGCGTCACGAGTGCAACCTGGCAATTGGCTTTGGCGATCCGCAACGTGCCTTCGCCGCGAATATCCTTGGCGGCCAAAGTTTTGATCACGGGTAGCGGTTGCCCGGCGACGTACGCCGCGGCCAGCGCGTCGACCTGATCGGCACAGGCCAGCGCCGCGTGCAGCGTGGCTTTGGGCGAGTCGACGTTCGCGGTGAACCCCGCATCGCCGACCAACTGCGGGCCGAACACCAGCAGCGTGTTCGGCTGCAGCTCGATCGGCACCTTCTTGCTCTCGCCCGCGTCTGGCTTGTTGAGCGCGCCCTTGGGCTCGCGACCGAGATGAAAGCGCGATAGGCCCGTGCACAGGTCAATCGTTATCGAGAGGCCGTCTGCGAGCTGCTTCTCCAGCTCATGGCTCCCCTGTGCTTTGGCCTCGCCCTTGGCCAGGTGCTCAGGGGACTGACCGAACAACGAACCAACCGTGCCGACGACCGACGACCAGAGCCCCTTTCTGTCGACGTCGATGTCGCCCATGGGCGTGAACGTGACCTCCGGCGGTGTTGCCGGCGTGAACCAGAGCGACACGATATGATCATTAGGCGCATAGGCAATGTCGAGCGCGCCGGGGATGGTCGCGGTCATCGCGAATTTCACGTATTGCTGGATTGCGAACGCGCCGCCGGCCTTGTGTTCTTGCTGATCGGCCCACTGCCAACCGTTGCCCGACAGCGCCATCGTGACCTTGGTGCCAACGTTGCTAATTTTGCACTCGCGAATCCACATGATGCCGGTCACGACGTCTGGGCGATCGGGAGCGCGCAGTGGGCGGAACTGGCCGCGCACGAGCTCGCACGCCTTCGCAGACGCAAGCTCGGTGAGCATGATACGTAAATCGCTGTCGCCGACCGCGCCTCGCTGCACCGGGTTCGCGCTCGGCACGGGCTCGGTCGCCGGCGCGTTCTGATCGACGGTCGGAGCCTTGTGGCACGCGCTGGTCGACGACAGCAACGCAGTTGCAAGCGCGAATAGTGGTGCTCGCGGTTTCAATTGGCGCCGTCAAAATGGCTCTGCCCGATGGCTAGATATTTCATGCTTTTCCTTCCGGTCACGTCTTGAACATGCCCACGCCAGAGCGCGATCCTCGACGCGGGATTTCGCGCGGACTCGAGCAGCAGCGGCGGACTCGAGTATTAGGTATATGTTTGAACACAGTTCGAGTCACGAAGCCGTTGCGGATATCGCCCTCGCAATTTTGCCACGCGCGAACAGGGGCGCGTTGGTCTCGGATCGGTTGACATCGAGGGACGCGGCGAGGTGCTTGGAACGCCGTTTGCACACGTGCTGTGCCGTGGCGCTCCCCGCGTCGGGCTGAGCCGACGTCCGACCCGCCTCGCTGAACGAGCCAAATCATCGCGGAGATCTCAATGCCGGAAGAACGAACCAAAAGACGCGCGCAGCAAGACAAAGCCGAGGGCAAAGCCCCCAGCACGCAGGCCGGGGAGTTCGTGCGCGAGGAAATCGAACACGTGCGCGAGGGCAAGCACGGAGCCCGCTCGACCAAGCAAGCGATTGCCATCGGGTTATCGAAGGCTCGGCGTGCGGGCGTGGATCTGCCTGCGCCGAAGGCAGGATCCACGTCCGAGCGAACCCGAAAGAGCGCTGCGCGCGACTCGGCACGCGGCAAGGCGGAGCCCAATCGCT
>DATHOI010000508.1:0-4233 GCA_035485095.1 Polyangiaceae bacterium
TTTCGATCGCCAGCTCACCAGCGGCGTCGAGCGCGCCTTCGCTTTGTTGTTCGAGCGAGCGCTCGAGACCGAGCAGTTTGGGCTCCACGCTCTCCCATTGCGCGCGCACTTCGAGGCCAGCCAAGTGCAGCTTGATTCGTAGCTCGTCGCGCAGTTGCGACAGCTCGGTCAACACCGAACCCGAAGAGTTGCGCTTGGGGAATCTCGAAGTCATCTGATGGATCTCCTCGGCTACGACGATCTCAGGCTAGCCTGCTTTGAATGCGTCAGGAACGGTTACGAGCGCTCGTTCCCGACGTCGGCCAAATGGCCAGAATCGACCCACTGGCGCGTGCATGCTCGCCTTCGCGCGGGGACACGCATGTCACCTGCGAGGCGCCCGACACTAGGTCGCGTTCTGCTCAGACGTTCGGGGGAAAGCTCTGCCGATTGCCCGAGGAGCGATCCGAATAGCCGCCCGCGTAGCGTGGCAAGCGCGGTTGGCTCACGGCGGCTAACGTATGAGCGATCGCCGTCCAAGTCATGCCGTCGCCGCCGTTGGTCTCCCGACCCACGAGGTAGGCGAGGTCGCCGAGCGTCACGATGCCCACCAAGCGACCGAGATCGTCGACCACCGGCACGCGTCGAATCTTGTTCTGAGACATGATGGCTTGCACGGTCGCGGGCGTGTCGCGTGGCGAGCACGTCTTCACGTCGCGCGCCATCGCGCTAGACACGCGCGAGTCGTGTAGCGGCGCGCCTTGCAGGTGAGCGGCCATGCAAATATCGCGATCGGTGACGATGCCCACCAAGCGGCCATCCGCTTCGATGACCGGGACTGCGCCGCAGTCGTTTTCCCACATGATCTGAGCGGCCGTGCCCAAAGTCTCGTCGGGCGAAATGCCTCGCACGTTTCTGGTCATGATTTCGTCGATCTTCATCGGGCATCCTGGCTGGGCGCCCCAGATTCGAGGGAAAGCGCCGCGGAATTGGGGCAGTGTAATGCGCCCGCGCGCGGTATACTAGCTCTGTGGACTTTCGGCAGTACGCGGCCCGTCCCGACGGACGGCTGGATTTACTCACCGGCGCCCTGCTCATTGCTCGCGACGCTTATCCCGGCCTCGACTTCCAGGCTCAGTCCGACAAGCTGGACGAGCTCGCTGACCCGCTGCGAAAACGCCACATCGACGAGCTGCCGGCCGCTCTTCAAGCTCGAGCCATCGGCGATCACTTGTTCATTCGCAGTGGCTTTCGCGGCAACGCAGAGAACTACTACGACACGCGCAACTCGTTTCTGAATGACGTTATCGAACGCAAATCGGGCATTCCGATTTCGCTCACGGTGTTGTTCGTGGAGGTAGCGCGCCGGGCTGGTGTGCAAGCGCGCGGTGTCGGCTTCCCGGGACATTTTTTGGCGCGCGTCGATGATCCGGACGGCAGCGTGATCGTCGATCCTTTTGCGGGCGGCGCGACCCTGACGCGTCGTGACCTCGTCGATCTCCTGAAGCGCGTCGCCGGCAAAATGAAATTCCAGGAGGCGATGTTGGAGCCGACGCCCGTGCGTCACATCGTCGCCCGAATACTGATGAATCTGCGCGGCATCTACGCCGCGCAGGGCGACTATCCTCGGCTACTTTTGGTGCTCGATCGTCTGATCGATCTGATGCCCGACGTGACGGATGAGCTGCGTGACCACGGCTATTTATGCGCAAAACTAGGCGCACCCCGCGCCGCGATCGAAAACCTACAGCGCTACCTGGGCGCTCTCCCGAACGCGGGGGACGTGGTTGAAGTACGCAAATTCCTGGCGCGCTTGGAACAGGACTCGGCGCAGCCCAGCAATTGAAGGCAGAGGCGGACTACTGACTACTATTGAGCGCTCGACTACTGCGCGCTCGAGGCGCCGGGTAGCCCACCACTCGTGATCGCGCACACGTAGTCGCCGAGCAGGAGCTGCTTTCGCTTGCACTCCACGTCTACGCTCGCGCTTCGTTCGCTCTTGCCCTTTTCAGCGAGGGTCGTTTGAAAGCTGAACGCTTGCGACAACGCCGAGCGCGACTCACGCAATACGCTGATGCTGCAGGTGGGCGAGCCACAGGCCGTCTTTTGCGCGAGCGCTTTGACGTCGCTGTTGTCTCCATAGGTATTTTCGAGGCCGAGCAATGTCCCGCCGATGCAGACCACGGCAACTACGGCGCGGATGACGGTGCGAGTTTCCATCGGTGTTCCAATCGCGAGCGGAGCTGCTGCTCAGCCCGCCATTTCGAGCTCGTAGAAGGGCGGCGGCTTGTCTTTGACCCACCACAGGCCTGCGCCCACGCTGATCAGATGCTTGGCCAAGATCCCGCGATAGTACGAGCCATTACGGACGAAGATGTCGGCGTCCGTGCGTGTCTTGTCGCAGCGGTCGCGCAAATCCCCGCGTGTCGTGACTTCGACGTAGATCAATCCGCGCGACATGGCCGCGATGTTCGCCACCGCCGGCGCCACGTCGGGGTCGGGCAAATATTGGAGCACGCCTTGGCAAACGATCAGGTCGTGCTTTTTCCGATCGCGCCAGCGCGCGATGTCGCGATGCAAAAAGCCGTACTTCTTGCACATGACTTGGCTGACCTCCGTGCCCGTGTACGCAATGCTTTTGTCGTGCTTCTCGAGCCAGTGCTTCCACAAGCCGATGCCGGCGCCGATATCGAGCACGCTCTTGAGCTCGATCCGGTTCCAACGTGCGAAGCTGACCACGAAGTTGGCGAGCTGCGCGTGCTCATCCGGACTAACAACGCGGGTCTGTGGGGATTCGTAGAAGCGGTGGTAGTACGCTTCGTCGAAGCGACGAAACCGATCCATCCTCTCAGTCTAACTCGATCGCTTCGTCTGATAGCGATGGCCTTCGGCGGGCGTGAATCCAGAGCGGCTGGTCGCAATGTTTGTATCTATTGGAATGAATTGAATTTTATTCATTCTTGCGTAGTTGTGAATATCTGTAAATATATGCCCGTTCGATGACTCAAGTGTCTCCGCTCGATGCGCGCTGGCAGCTCTATCGCTTGCTCAGCGACCCCTTCCGCCTGCGTTTGCTCGCGCTCGCCGCCGAAGAGGAACTGGCGTTGGGAGAGCTCGCGGATTTGCTCGGCGAATCCCAGCCCAACCTGTCGCGCCACGCGGCACCCTTGCGGCAAGCGGGGCTACTCGCGGAACGCCGACAGGGGACGCGCACGCTGGTGCGGCTCGACACTGCCGCTCAGACGGACCCGGTCGTGTGCGACGCTTTGCTCGCTGGCCGCGCGCTTTGTGAGCGAGATGGGTCGCTCGGGCGCATTGCGACGATCGTGCGGGCGCGTGATCAAAAGACGCGCGAATTTTTTGCGCGCCCGCCTCCGAGTGACGAGCCGTTGGGCCTCGCGCCGGAGCTGCCCGTGTACATCGCTGCGCTCGCGTCGCTCTTGGATCATCGCGCTCTTGCTGTCGACGCAGGCACCGGGGACGGCGCGCTGCTCGATGTGTTGGCGCCGGCTTTCGAGCGCGTGATCGCGCTCGATCGAAGCGCTGCACAATTGGCTCGCGCTGAGCGCCGCGTGCTGGCTCGGGGTTACGACAATGTGGAGCTCTACTCCGCCGAGATCGCCGATCGCGAGGTGCGCCGCGCGGTCGGAAAGGGCGCTGACGTAGTGGTTGCTGCGCGTGTCCTGCATCACGCTCCTTTGCCCCGTGAGACACTCAAGGCGCTCGCCGCGCTGCTTCGCCCGGGCGGCCAGCTGTTGCTGCTCGACTACGCGCGTCACGCGGACGAGGCTTTGCGAGACGCACAGGCGGACGTGTGGATGGGCTTCGATGCTCGCGAATTGGAAGCCTTCGCGCGGGACGCCGGGTTGGACAACGTGCGGGCGCGTGAACTTCCGCGTGGCCTGTTTCAAAACGGTATAGACGGTCACTTGAGTTGGCTCTTGCTGTCCGGCAAGCGCACGACCGAAAAAGCAAGTCACACCCGGTAGGGACCGGGGTTTTCGAGAGTACGTACAAGGAGACGATTGACATGGTGCAGAGCGTTCAAGAAACGAGTGCAGGCGAGAAGCGCAAGAGCGGTGTTGCGACCCAAGAGGGCAAGAACTACCGCGTCGCCGACATTGGCTTGGCTGATTGGGGTCGCAAAGAGATCTCCATTGCCGAGACGGAGATGCCCGGCCTGATGGCACTGCGTGAAGAATTCGGCGCAAAGAAGCCGCTCAAGGGTGCGCGCGTCGCCGGTTGTTTGCACAT
>DATHOI010000509.1:0-12163 GCA_035485095.1 Polyangiaceae bacterium
CCGGGGAAATGTCGGATCGCGACGTGATCGTGGTCGACCCGATGCTCGCCACGGGCAACAGCGCCGTGGCGGCCGTCGAGCGCGTCAAAACGGCCAACCCGCGCTCGATCAAGTTCGTGTGTTTGCTCGCGGCGCCCGAAGGCCTGACCAATCTACAGGAGTCCCACCCCGACGTGCCTATCTGGACCGCGGCGATCGACGACCACCTCGACGAGCACGGTTACATCATTCCGGGTCTCGGTGACGCCGGCGATCGCCTGTTTGGCACCAAGTAACGGGCACGCGCGGCTTGACAGCTCGCTCCGCTCAACTCACCGAAAGCTTGGCTGGTTCGCTGCGTGTTGTGCGCCGCTTGAGCTTCGCGTCGAGCCCGAGCTCGCTAACGACTGAGGGCGTGGCTGCGAACGCGGCGTCGACGAGTGAACGCGCTTGGCGCAGCGCGAGCTCGAGGCCCTCAGCGGCGACGCTGACCGCATCGCGTAGCAGCGCGGCTTTGGCTTCCGGGAGTGCGCGCGGCGTGAGCTGTTCGCGCAGCTTGCGCTCGGACTCGCGCGCGGCCTCGAGCAAAGGAGGTAAGAATTCATAGGCTGGGTCTTGGCACAAGCGGCGCACGTACCCGGACTCTGCGCGGCGCTCGAACTCGAGCCAGAAGTTGTGCGCTGAGCTGCCCGGTCGGCGGAGCGCGGCGAACCGTTGATGGGGAAATAGTGCTTCAACCAGCGGGCCATTGGCCGACACGTTGGCCACGATCGCGTCGAACACACTCTCCACCGCGTCGGCCCACGCGTTCGACAACGTTTCACTCTTCACCTTGCGCGCGGAGGCGAACTCCGGCAGCGGCGCGGCGTCTTGCAGTGTCGCCTGCGTGCGCTCCAGCGCATCAGTGACGCGTTGCGCCGCGATCTCCAGCCAGCGGCGCTCTTCGGGGTCGGCATCGTGCGTGGCGTCGAATTTTGCTCGTGCCAGCGTGAGACGCTCGCGCGCTTGCTGAGCAAAAGCGCTGAGATCTTGTGCGTCTTGGATGCTGTGAGCGCTCATTTCGCGCGAACAGTACACGAGAGTCTCGAGCACGGCCGACACAAAAAAAGCGCTGCACCTAGCACTCAGCCCAATGGTTGTGCCTCGTCGTGGCCATTTCCAGATCGCCGCCGCGCCGCGCGCGGCCGAAAATGAGGAAACCAGCGATGATCCTGAGAATGTCCTTGCTCGCGTCGTTGGGCGCGACTCTGGTCCTGGCTACCCAGGCGGGTTGTAGCTCGTCCGGATCGAGCGATGGCCGTGTTGGCGCGAGCGCCGCGACCGGTCTTGCAGGCTCGAACTCGAGCGGCGCACCAAGCGCGGGCGGCACGGCAAGCGCTGTCGCTGGCTCGAGCACACTCGGAGGCTCGAGCACATTCGGAGGCTCGAGCACACTCGGAGGCTCGAGCACATTCGGAGGCTCGAGCACGTCGAGCGCGGGACAGCTAGAGGCTGGGGGCAACGTTGGCGCCGGCTCGGGTGCAGGCGGCGCTTCTTCTGGCGGAAACCCTGGCAGCTCGGGCGCGAGCTCCAGCTCCGGGGGCCAGTCCGCGACAGGCGGCGTCAGCAGTGCTGGCATGAGCGGCGCGAACAGCGGCGGCGGCTCGGGTGGCACTGCGACCTGCGGCTGCAACGGCAAGAGCGGCTGCGCAGTTTGGGACAAGGTGTACATGACTTGGTACGGCTTCAACGACAACTCGTGCGCGACCGAGAGTCAGCATGGCTGCAATGACATCGCCAACCCCGGGCTCGGGCCGAAGATGCATCAAGGCGCGACCGAAGGCGTCGGCACGTACGACGATCCGATTACGGCCGCAGCGTCTGATAGTTCCGACTCGGGGCACAGCTACGAATCGTCCGGCGGTGCCACGCTGAGCCCCGGCACGCTCATCTACAACCCAGAGGTGAAGAAGTACTTCATCATGGAAGACTCCTGCCTCGAATGCGGCGACGAATACGCCTGCAAGCTCTCGAGCGATGACACCGACGATCCGAATCCACCCGCGGGTTGCGTGAAAGACACCTATTTACACATCGATTTCTGGATGGGCCCAAGCTTCGCCCAGGATTCGAATGACCTGGAGAGCTGCGAAGACGGCTCGACGATCGGCGACACTTACAAGGGAACGGGCATGGTGGTCGTCAATCCGCCTGACAATCTGCCCGTCGTCACGACCCCGTTGTACACTGGCACGGGGACAGGCGGTGGTTGCTGGACGAAAGGTGGCGTCAGCTCGGTGTGTCAGTAGCCTCGCGAACAGCGAGCGCATGAGCGCGGGTCGAGCTCGTTGTGAAGACGTGCCCGACCCGCGTTTTTCTTCGTGCCGTCAGTTGAAGGGGTGGAACGTCTTCAGGTACGAGTCGGTGCTGGTGTCCGCGCCGGTCTCCCAATACGCGAGCGTGCGGATGTAGCTGTTGGCCTGGGCATAGGCCACGAGTTGCTGCCCATTCGCGACGCTGAACACCTCACACGTGGTGTCATTCGTGCCGATCATGGGGGTGACGCCGACGCTCGCCGCCATGCCGATGCTGGCCAGATTGCTGCGCGTCGCGCTGGCCGAATCGATCGCGGCTTGCCCCATGTCCGTGTAACAAGGACCATAGTCCATGGCCATGACATTGACTACGTCGACTCGTGTGCCGTTCGCCTGGGCATTTCTCAGCAGGTTCATCTGCGCGCCCGGCAACCCCGAGCGGTCCACCGCCAGAGTATAAGACACGCGCAAATTCGGGTTCGCGACTTCTAGATTGTGCAACGCTTGGTTACGGAGATTGACGGACGCGGTGTCCGACTCGGCTCCGTTTTCGATGTCGAGGTCGATCCAGGTCAGGTTGTATTGGTTGATGACCTTTTGATACGCGGCCTGCAAGCTGCTCACGGAAGTGCACGACCGACCGATCTCCGTGCCGCCTTCACCGCCGAAGGAGACGATCACGTCACCGCCGATCGCCCGCAGCGCATTGATGTAGTTGCCTTGGTTGCCGCCAGTGATGGAGTCGTCACCGTTCCACGTGGGGTTGCACGTGCCCGTGCCATTGATGATGAACGCTAGCGTGTAGAACTTGTGCCCGCTGGCATTCGCCAAGTTCACGAGGTTCGTATTCTCCCACTCCGGCACGTAGGGAGCACTGAAACGAGCCGGAAAATTGCCTGCGCTGGGGGGCGTTGGCGTGCTCCCGCCGCCTCCCGCCGCCGTGCCGTTCGCGCTCCAAATCTGGGCGTTCGTCCCGTTGCACGTGTACAGATCGACCTTCGTACCATTGGCGGAGCTCGCAGCCGTGACGTCGAGACATTTGCCACTCTGCTTGCCCACGATGTTGTAGCTATTGCCGCTGGCTACGAACTTGAACGCCTGCGCGGTCGTGCCATTGCACGTATAGAGATCGACTTTGGTGCCGTCCGCGGTCGCGTTGGCGGCGATGTCGAGGCACTTGCCGCTCTCCGGATTGACGATCTTGAAGTACGTGCTGTCCAGCGCGACAGGTTGGAAGTTCTGAGCGCCAGTGCCGTTGCACGAATACTCTTGGACTTGCGCGCCGTCGGCCGTGCTCGCGCCCGCGATGTCCATGCAACTACCGGAATGGACGGCGGTGCCAAACGTGTAGGTGGCGTTGCTGGTCAGTGCTTCTCCCTGACCGTCGAGCACGCTGACATTGTCCGATGCGGAGCTGCCCGGCGCTGCGCCACACCCAACCAGGAACGCGAGCGTTGGAACTGCGAGATACGTTTTCTTCATCAGTGATTTCCTCTCGAAGGTCGCCACGAAGCGGCAGCGACCGGCGGCAGAGCGGCGGGCAGCCCTGCGCATGCAGTGACTCACAGCCGCTCCAAGGCAATCACTCCAGCAATCGATATGCCAACACTGGAACCCGAATTTAGTGAATCATTTCGTTGAACTGCGCAGCGGTTGTGACCCGCGCCACGCAAATTTCGTGGTTCATTGGGTGCGCAGCGGAGGTCGGGGGCCCGCCAAGCTGCGGCGCCGCCGACAGCGCGCCCCGCAGCTCGCCAAGCGCCCCCCACGTTTGGGTTGACGGAGCATGCAGTGACGCGTCACGTTGCAGCGCGCCGTCACAACTCTGAAGGGTGACGGTCCTGGCTGGTGCTTCGTTACGTTGACGTTGCGCGCGCTCGCAATCGCTCGGCCCAGGCGCCGACGAGGCGCTTCGTGACTTCATCGTGCAGGGTGAGCAGCTCAATCAGCGCTGCCGTCGCGCGCTCGGCGTTTGCCCACGCCGCGCGGTGTGGCAGCGTCCGTGGCCCGCTCTGCGAAAGCGCGAGCGCTGCGACGAGCCAGTCCGTCACTTCAGCGATGCGCGCGAGCTCGGCGCGCTGCGCGCCGTGATTCTCGCGGATGACTCGCAATGCGCGCGCGATGCCGAGCAGATCCTGGAGGGTTTCGCTGGGAAGCTGTCTGACGCTCACCTCAACGCGATACTGGATTTATGTTCAGTGGTAAATGCTCAAGCCTGTTGTGGGCAGAAATGCCGACGGATTTGCGCGACGCGCGGCTGCCGCGGTCAACGGCGACGCCGCGCGCGCGAGCCTGGCTTACAACAGGTCACGCCCTGTTGCCGCGACGCAGCGGTGGCTCAGCGACGGTACCAACCGCCGTCGTGAAAGCGCCAGTGCCCGCGGCCGCCTTCCCAACGAGGCTCGCGGTACGCGTAACCTCGCCGTTCGACTTCGTAACGACCGGGGACCCAAACGTGAGCACGCCCGCTCCAACCCCAATAGCCGTGCACCCAAAAGTGATGCGGCGACGGGCGGGCAGGAATCACCTCCACGCGCGTGGCAGGTGGGGCGATTCGCACGTCGACCACCGGCGCCGCGGAGGCAATGCGTACACCCTCGGGTGATGCAATCAGGCACGCGGCAGCGACGACACTGGCAGAAAGCCACTTCGCGAGCCGCTGATGGTTTTGCAATGACTGGAACATGCTGACTTCTCCTTTGGCGAAAGCTCGAGTCAGCGAGCCTTCGTGCTTGGATTCAGCAAGTTCGGTGCCACGCTCTCGATTGCGACTGAGACCGATTTGTTCGTTATTTTCGGTGCGAAATCGGGAATAAAACGGCAACGAAGAGCTCGTCACAAGGGCGTATTCGGCGCCGGAGTTGAGGTGATACGCGTCACTCCCGCGGCGCACGTGCTCTTCAAATTTCGATGAATCTCGCCCAGGCGCACTTCTGCGCACATGTCCCGGATTAGTTTGGGTTTATCTGTGATCAGCGCCAGAAACGCGGGACATAGCGGCGGCGGAGAATCGCATGCAGTTCGCCGCCATCCGACTATTGCTACCGCTCGTCATGCTCGGCGCGCTGGGCTGTCAATCGACGGCCTCTGCGGACGATTCGTCCGCAACCAACAGCGGCGGCGCGAGTGGCAATCCGGCGCTGGCGAGTGGAGCAGGCGGCAACGTCGCTTCGGGCAGCGCTGGTGTATCGGGTATGGGCGCTGGGAGCACGGAGCCGACAGACGCCAGCGTCACCGACGGCGACAGCGTCGACGCGGCGATCGACACGGACGCGGCTCCTGTCGAGCCCGGTTGGACATTCGTTTGGTCCGACGAGTTTCACGGTCCCGACATCGACGAAAGTATCTGGACGATCGTCGATACGCCGGGCACCAAGGGCAACAAAGAGCTCGAGTACTACACGAATCGCAAGAACGCAGAGCCCGGCGCCAACGCGTTCATCGAGGACGACGCGCTCGTCATCGAAGCGCGGCAAGAAGCGCTGAACGGCTTCAACTACACCTCGGCCCGGCTCAACACGCAGCAGCACAGCGTGGCGCAATTTCAATATGGTCGCATGGAGGCGCGAGCCAAGCTCCCGAACGTCGCCGGCATGTGGCCCGCCTTTTGGATGCTGGGCACCGCCAACCTGGGCTGGCCCGAACAGGGCGAAATCGACATCATGGAAGGCAAGGGGCGACTTCCGAATTGGATGTCGGGCGCGCTTCACCGCAGCTCGACCCCGGGTGGCGCTGGCGACATCGTGTCGGTCGAACCGTACACGCTCGCTACCGGAAATTTTCACGATGATTGGCACGTATTTGCGGTCGAATGGGACGACCAACAGATTCGTTGGTACGTCGACAGTGCGCTGTTTCAAACCGTGCCGCGGCCGACGACGACCACGCAACCGTGGCCGTTCGACGCGCCATTTTACTTCTTGTTGAACCTCGCTGTCGGCGGTGTGTTCGACAACAATGTTGCGCCACCGGCGGACATGCCACCGCAACGCTTTTACGTCGACTACGTACGCGTGTTCAAAAAAGCCACCTGACGCGAGGGATAGCTCCGCCCCGTCCGTCGTGGCAGGCTTCCGCGCATGCGGTGCAACCGACATGGGTTGGCGGCAGGGCCGGATGGCGAGTGCGTCGTGTGCTTGCGAGAGGCGCGCGATCTCGCGACGCGTCGCGCTCGGCGGCTTGCGCTGGGCGCTTGTGTATCACTGTTCGGGATCTCGGGCGCGCTGCTCGCCGCGCGTTTGCTGCGTGAACCCATCGCCGCTCAAGCCGTCACGAGCTTGGCTGCAGAGCCGCCCATTGCCGCAGCTCCGGTCGCGACCCAAGCAGCCTCCGAAACGCCGCCCAGCGAGGTCGCCACACTCAATGCCGCGCCGAGCGCCGCGCCAAGCTTGCCGCCGCCTGCTGCGGCTTCAGCCGAGGCGGTGGCCGTCGCATCCGCACAGCCCGTGACGCCTCCGCGCCAACCGACGAGCGCGGAGGTACAAGCTGCTTATCACGCCACGCCCGTGCTGATGTTCTCCACGAGTTGGTGTCCAGTGTGCGCGCGTGCCCGCCAGTTCTTCCACGCGAACGGCCTCAAGTTCGAGGATCGCGACGTGGACGCCGATCCGCAAGCGAGCGCCGAGCTCAAGCGCCGCTCCGGCGGCAAAGCCATTCCATTGATCGACATAGACGGTCAACAGTTGCGGCCTGGCTTCAGTGAGCAGGCCACCATGCAAGCCGTGGCCGCGAGCGTCGAGCGCCGTCTCGGAGTCAGCGGTATTCGGCTCGTGCCTGCCACGGTCCCGAACTGAATTGATGGTCACCGAGCGCGACGGAGAGCACTCAGCCTTCGGCGTCGCGGCCGCGCTGAAGCGCTGCAGCACGCGCACTCCCGATAGACAAAAACCTGGTACCGTTTGCACACCTGGGGCGTACGCCGGCGCGCGGTCGATGCGGGTTGCTGACGTGCAAGGCGCGTGATTTCATCAGTCGATGTGCAGAAACGCGCGCTGGAACGCGTCCCCGTACTTCGTTTTCGTCTTGGTGGCCTCGAGCGGCCTGTGCGCGTGCTCTTCGTCGAACCCGTCCGTCGCGCAAAGTGGCGCTACCGAGCCGTGCGGGAGCGCGCTGTTCTGTGACGACTTCGATACGTACACTGCTGGCAATGCGCCGGCGGGTGCTTGGTCGTCGAGTCAGAACGGTGGCTCCGTGGCTGTCGACACGACGCACGTGCACAGCGCCCCGAATGCCGTCAAGATCACTGCCGCCGCAGCGACCGGCTACCGCTCGGTCATGCTCGTCCTGCAAAATGCGCAATTTTTGCCGACGGCGGGCAATGTCATCTACGGCCGAATGTTGTTCTGGCTCGACTCGGCGCCACAGGAGACCGTGCATTGGACGTTCATCGACGGCCAAGGCCTCGTGCCTGGGCAGCAATATCACGCGATTTACCGGTACGGCGGCCAAATCCCGATCACGCAAACCGGTGTCTTCGTGGGCAGCCAAATGCTGGCCAGCTACGACACCCCGGACAGTTACGACACTCCGGCAGTAGGCCCAAGCAGTGATTGCTGGCTGCACTCCGACATGAAGCCCGTGCCCGTGGCAACCTGGTCGTGCGCAGAATGGAAGTTCGACGGCGCTGCCAACAGCATGCAATTTTGGCTCGACGGCGTCGAGGTTCCCGACCTGGCGATGAACGGCACCGGCCAAGGCTGCGTCAATCAAGCGATGACGTTCCCTTGGACCGCGCCCACTTTCGACCGCCTCGACCTCGGCTGGGAATCGTATCAAGCCGACGACGCCCGCGCGATCTGGATCGACGACGTAGCCATCGGCGCGTCGAAGCTCGGCTGTCCGCAGTAGTCGAGGTTGGGCGGACCGCGCCAGATGCTCCGTGATACATACACGAACCCGTGACGCGCTTCCCCTTCAGCCCTGCATGTGTGCTCGCGCCGATGGAAGGCGTCACCAACGCGGCCGTGCGACAAGTGCTCGCGAGCTACGGGCCAGTGGGTTTGGTTTGTACCGAGTTCGTGCGCATCTCGGGTGGGCGGATCTCGCGCAGCTACCTGAAACGACAGGTCGAAAAACTGCCCAGCGTGCCGCTCAGCGTGCAGGTCATGGGTAACGATCCCGAGTTGATGGCCGAGGCTGGCGCGGTCGTGGCTCACGCGGGCGCGGACGTGGTCGACTTGAACCTCGGCTGTCCGACGAACAGCGCCGTGCGCAAGGGCGTGGGCGCCGCCCTGCTCAAACAACCGGAGCTGCTCTCGTGCTTGCTCCAGACGATGCGGCGGAGCGTGCCCGGCTTACTCTCCGCCAAACTCCGCGCGGGCTTCGACACCACGAATGACGCGCTCCGCAACGCGCGCTTGGTTCAGGACAGTGGGCTCGACTACTTGACGATTCACCCACGCCGCCGCGTCGATCACTATCGCGGTACGGCGGACTGGCGCATCGTGACGCTGATTCGCCGTGAGCTCAGCATTCCCGTCGTTGGCAATGGCGACATTTGGTACGCGCAGTCGGCGCTGCAAATGTTCGAGGAAACTCGGTGCGACGCCGTCATGCTGGGCCGCCCCGCCTTGCGCAATCCGTGGATCTTCCGCCAGCTCGCCGAGTTGCTCGCTGGCCGCGAGCCCTTTCGCCCGAGCGGTGCTGATCTGGCGCAGCACCTGCGTCGGCTTGCGCACGCATTCGCCACGCATGCCGAGGAACCGTCGCACTCCGCGCTCGGCCCGCTGAAGGAACAGCTCGGCTACCTGTGTCGCGGCGTGCCCGACGGCGCCACGGTGCAACGGCGTCTGCAACGGTTGCCGACGCTCGAGCTGTTGCTCGAGGCCGCCGATGAAACGCTGAGTGTGCTCCCCGCGGAAACGCTCGACCTCGGCGCATTGCCCATGGCTCGGTGACCTCCAGCACGAGGTCGCGAGTGACGGCAAGACCGTTACTCACGTGGCCAAGCTCCAAAACCATTCCGACTTCGAGTTCGACGCGGTGCCACGCGAATTTGGTGTCCGGCGCTTGTGCCGGCAAAAAGATTGGCAATTTCGCACGAGACGGGGCCGCTCGGGACACTCAGGCGTCATGGCCCCCCTGAACGTTCTGCGCTCCGCGGCAAACCTAGCGCTCGCCTTGACCGCGTGTGGGTGCTCGAACGCGCCGAGCGCCGCGCAAAGCTCGGCAAGCGCGGGGATGAGCGGCGCATCTTCCGCAGGCAGCGCCGCAGGCGGCGGGTCGAGCGTCGCGGCGGGAGCTAGTGGGGGTGGCGGGGTCACGACGAGCGGCGCCGCGGGTGGCGGCGGAATCAGTGCGGGCGGCGGCGCGAGTGCCGGAACCGCGGGTACCGGCCAGGGCGGCGCTGCGGGCTCGACTGGCACGGGCTGTAAGGGCGCAACGGTTTGCTACGACTTCGAAGAGTGCGCGACACCTGCGGGGTGGACCGTCCCCAATTATCCGACCGACCCCGGGGAGGGCAATCAAGGCGCCGGATCCATTCTGGTCGACCACGACAAGCCACACGCGGGCAATTGCTCGTTGCACATGAAGGACTTCAGCGGCAATCAGCCGCAGCACGCGTTCATCGCGAATTTGCCGGTGAGCTTCGGCCCCGTTCTTTGGGGCCGCGCCTATGTGTTCAACACCGCGACGCCAACGCAGCACGGCGCGCTGATCAAGACGCGCTATTCAATTCCGAACAGCACGGACGTGGACTGGTACGAGGTCGGCTACGAGCTACAGAATTACGACGGCATCTGGCACAGCCCACTGCCGCCGAGCGGTTTGCCGGAGTGGGTGCTGCGCTCGAACACGACGATCGTCGTCAATGACTGGACGTGTGTGGAATGGCTGTTCGACGCGCAGAACGGCAACGAGCCCCAAGCCGCCGATCCGCGGATCTGGCAGGACGGCGTCGAAGTCACGTTCCAACCCGGCTTCGAATACGACCTGACGCACACCACTCCTGGACAACCGCGCCCCGTCACCCCGAAGGCCACCGACTTCGTCGGTATCGAAGTCGGGCTCACGATGTATCACGACATCGATCAGCTCACGAACATCTACCTGGATGACTTGGCGTTCGGCAATCAGCGCGTTGGCTGCAATCAATGATGCTCAGGAAAACTTCACACTCACGACCGGAATCAAACCGAGGTCGACGGACAGGCCTCGCGGCTTGAGACCCACGATTTTGATCTTGGTGTGAAGCTGCCAGGCGTGATGTAGCGATTTCAAGAGCAGCAGCGTGAATTTGCGCTGAGCGTGCTCGGCCATCAGGCGTTCGAAGGTCTCCGGCGAGACCTCCGACGAAACCAAGAAACTTGCCGTCACTTTTGGCGGTAGCCCGATCCCTATGTCGACGCCGCTGAGGGTGTAGCCGGCCTCGCGAATGACCGGGAGTGATGCGTTGAAGTCGTCGAGCATCTCGGCGAGCTTGGCCAAGCTCGCGTCCTTCAGCTCATTCGCTTTGGCGGTGACATGCCCTTTTAGGTCGTCGGCCGTGGTGGCGGCGGCTCCAGTTGCACGGCTCGCGAGACCGGTGACTGAAGACTGTGCTTGCTCCTTCGCCGTCTTGGCTCGACCGAGCAAGCTCATGCCAAAGCGCGAGCCAGAAGGGGGCTCCTGCTGCGGCGTCTCTAGCACCGCGCTCTCTTCATCAGGCGGCTGATTCTCGTTCGTCATGTGAAGTGCCTCCGCGCGTCCCGACGTAGCACGCACGAGGAGCGCCGCAAATGCTTCGCCGTCGCAGCCGGCGCCGGCCCACGTCGTGAGCAACGCGTCCGCGCCGGCGCTACGACCGCGCGGGTGCAGCTTGGCACACGCCAGCGACGGGCTCGACGTCTTTGCCTAACAGGAGCGCCGCGGGAAAATAGGCGTCGCCGCGCTTGATGAAGAGGGATCCACTGGCTCGGTAGGCGCAACCGACGATGTCGTTCTGTTGCCACTCGCCACCGAAGCGAACATCCACCGCAAAAGGCACGAAGTCGCGGCCTTGTTTGTCGCGGATGAGCGCTGCCTGAGTGACTCGGACACGATGTTCGCGCGGTGGCGGCCGAGCGCGCGAGAAGCGGCTCCCTTCGCGCTGGGCGAGCGGCTTCAAGAGCGCCGCGTCGACCCGCTGCTGAGTCCACTCGACGAGCGATGGCTCATCTGCCGACGCGAGTGAGGGGACGAACGAAAGCACGAACACGCACCAGGAAAGTGAGCGGAGATAGTTCACGACGGATCCTTTCAACGAGTTGAACAGTGCTTGGACGAGAAACCAGCGCTCGCCGAGAAATCATTTCGACGACGGCCGCGCTTGCTAGGACTGGGCCCCATAAAGCCGCGACATAAGCGACATTTGGGTCGACGCCCGCGGCATCGAGAGCCACGATCAGCGCGCGCGAGATGACGGCAACACTCATCTGCCCGATGACGTGTCGCATCGCACGCCCGTGCGAGACCAAATCGCGTCGTCGCGCTGCCCGTACACCGCTGATCATCGCGCCCGCAATGATCGCGGCTGACAGCAAGAACCCGGCTGTCACGACCCGGCCGCCCTTCGCGTCGAATGCGAGCACGACTCCCGAAGGCACGAGCGCGAACAGCACGAGCACCCCAGTGACGCGCCCCAACCAACGATGCCAAACCGTTCGCCGTTGCAGCGTGCGCGTCATGAGCGCCAAGCACAGCGGGAACGCGAGTGCCGCTGCGGCCACATGAACCCTCAATGACCCCAGCCACAAAGCCTCGAATCGGAGTGGTAGCTTCTCGATCACGAACGGCGGCAACGTCTCGAAGTCGAAGTACGGCAGGCTCATCGCCGTGATGAACGCCGACCCCAGAAGCATCAGAACCAGAAACCCGCGCCCCGCCCAGTGCCCTAAAATCCGCCGCATCCCCTTTCGACGCGCGACGTGGCC
>DATHOI010000510.1:0-7409 GCA_035485095.1 Polyangiaceae bacterium
TAGTTGTTGTTGACGCGCTCGTGGTACTCGTCCGGTCCGGTCACGTCCAGGAGCTCGTAGCGCTGCTTCGTCGGTTGATAGTAGCTCCACGAAAGCAGAAAGCGCGCGCACTCATAGATGACCTCTGCGCCGCCTTCTAAAAGCAGCGAGGTGTCACCCGTGACGCGACAATATTCACGGAACGCGAGCGGGATGTCGCCACTGATGTGGATCTGCTTGTCGCGGAAGAACGTGCGCGTGGGTCGACCCGTGAACACGTTCGTGACGTTGAAGTGCGTGCACGCGTCGTAGCCGTCTTCTTGGCTCTCCCAGGCGTAAAATGCGCCTTCGTAGCCGTATTGACGCGCCTTATCACGCGCGCCGGGCAAGCCGGTCACGCGGTACTCGAGCAGCGTCTTGGCAACCGCAGGATTGGTGTGCAGGAAAAACGGAAACATGAACATTTCCGTGTCCCAGAACACCGCGCCTTTGTAGACCTGCCCGGACAGCCCGCGCGCGGGAATGGAGGTGGCCTTGGTGTGATACGGCGCGATCACCAGCAGGTGGTACAAGCTGTAGCGGAGCGCATGCTGCGCCTCGTCGTCACCGTAGATGGCGACGTCGCTCGACTGCCACAAGCCCTCCCACACCTTCTCGTGCTCAGCGAGCAGGCCGTCGTAACCTTGTTGCAGGAGCGGAGCGAGCTTGGCTCGCACCTCGCTCAACGAGCGCGGCTGATCCGCGCCGTAGCCGACGTAACCAAAGACGAAGAAGGTGCGCGCTTCACCCGCTTTGAGCGTGTAACTGCCCTTCTTGTATGCCTGGGTGTCGTCCCTCTTGTCCGACAGCGCGCTGCCGCCGCTCGCGATCAACGAGGCCGAAACGACCGGGATCTTCTTCTCCAGAGTTTCGGAAAATAGCGCGTCGGCGTCCTCTGAAAATTCGACGCGATACGCGTCCAAGTGCGGGCCGTTGATATCCCAGATATCGCCGTCCACACCGGCGATCACGTCGATCTCCAAATCCTTCGTGGCAGTGACGGAGACTTTGCTACACAACAGATTGGCGTGGCGCATCGACGCGAAGCGCTCGCTTTGTACGGTCACGCACGTGCTCGGGTCGTGCGCATCGGGCAAAAATACCGTCCGCCGCGAGGCGACGCCGCGCCGGAAATCCAAGCGTTGCTCGTGGCTCTCGATATTGGTGTCGACGGCGTGCAACGCCTTGCCGCGCAGCGAGACCTGAAAGAACAGCGGGTTCGGCAGGTTGATCGGCTCTCGCCACTTGCCCGGGTACTGGTCGTAAATACCCGTCGGGATGCAGGCCACCTTCTCGGCCTGCCCGTACTCGTCGAGCGTTCCGCGCACGCCGACGAAGCCATTGCCGATCAAAAACTTATTGCCGAGTTGGTCGGCCAACTCCCGAGTCGGCTTTTGCGTATCCGAGAGAGTCCACTTCGCGTTGGTGTTCATGATGGCTGCTCGACTCCGAAGCTCAGCTCGCGACCTTGGCCGGAAGCAGCGCGCCCTCCGCGCCGATTTCGTAGTCCTTGCCCCAGACATTGAGCTTCAGAGCGGGGCCGGACACCGTTTTGATACTGGTGCTCTCGGGCGTAAGGCGCACACGCACGACCGAGTCACGAGCGCGCACGCCGAACTCGAGTGACTGCCATTCTTTGGGCAACACCGGGTTCAACAGCAATTTTTCGCCGTCGGAACGCAAACCACCATAGCCGTAGACGATGTTCATCCACGCGGCAGCCAGCGCCGTGGTGTGCAGACCCTCGTTCGTGTTGCGGTTGTAGTTGTCGAGGTCGATGCGCGTCGCGAACTTGAAAAAATTGTACGCCTCCTGGTAGCGCCCGAGCTCGATCGCCAAAATGGAGTGCACGGACGGGGACAACGACGACTCGTGAATCGTACGCGGCTCGTAGAACGCGTAGTTGGCGAGCTTCTCCTCCGGAGAAAACGAGCCATTGTAGAGCAGCATGAACATCAGCACGTCGGGCTGCTTGATCATGTCGTTGCGGTAGATCCGGTCGTACGACCAGGAATGGTAGAGCGGGAAATCCTTCTCGGGGATCGCGTCGATGTCCACGTGCGGCAAATCGAAGTAGCCGACGTGCTGTTCGAACAGTTTCGTCTCCTTCGAGTACGGGATGAACATCTTGCCCGCGATCTCGCGCCAGTTGCGCAGCTCGTCTGCGGTCACAGCGAGGCGTTCGCGCAGCGCCGCAGTGCTCACCGGCTTCGACTTTTCGAGCTCGGCCAAGGCTTCCAGCGCATACTCGAGCGAACGCTTGCCCATGTAGTTGGTGTACGCGTTGTGGTTCACCATCATCTGGAATTCGTCCGGACCCATGACGCCGTAGTAGCCGTACGCCTTGAGGTTCTCGGAGTACTGCACGCGCGAGGCCAAGAAGCGCGAGGCTTGCAGCAAGATCTCGAGGCCTTTTTCCTCGAGCAAGGTGCTGTCACCGGTGACACGCGTGTAGTGTTGAATGGCGAACACCACGGCAGTCGTTGGTTGAAATTGCAGGCTCGCGTGTTGCCAGAGCGTGCAGCTCTCCGTGCCGTCGATAGTCGCGATCGGAAAGCAGGCGCCGCTGCAGTCGAGCGCCTTGGCGCGTTCGAGGGCTTGCGGCAACGTCGCGTGGCGGTACTCGATCAAGCCACGCGCAGCCTGCGCATTGGTGAACAAGTAAAACGGCAAGCAGTACGTTTCAGTGTCCCAAAATGCGTTGCCGTTGTACGCCTCGCCGGTGAGGCCCTTGGCGCCGATGTTGCTGCCGGGCACCGCGCCGCTGTAGCACTGCAGCAATTGGAACATGCTGAAGCGGATGCCCTGTTGGTTGACCGGGTCACCTTCGATGGCGATGTCCACGCTCTTCCAAATCGCGTCCCAGTAGTCGCTCGTCTTCTTGGCGGCGGCGGCAAAGCCGCCCTCGACGCCGGCCAAGAGCTTCAAGCCGCGCGCTTGCACGCTCGCGTTCGACTCCTTCGGGTCTCGGCTCGAGTCGCCCAGCCAGGTGCGGTGGACGGACGCCGTCTTCCCCTCCTCGACGCTGAGGCTGTACGAAAGATCCCAAGCGTGCTCGCTCGGTGCTGACTGCAGGACCGTGCCGGCTTCTGGAAACACCGCGTGCGCGGTGAACAGCGGCATCTTCGTTTGCGTGGTGCGGCTCACGAGCCAGCGCGTGTTGCCCTGCCCGCCCGACGCCTGCGTCTGCCAGTAGGTTTTCTTTTGGCTCTTATGAATCGGCTCGGCGACCACCAAAAATGCGAGCGAGACCTCGCCGCTCCAGTTGAGCGGAGTGACCTCGACCTGTTGGTGTACGCGCTCGCGCGAAACCATGTCCACCGTGCGCCGAAACACGAAGCGCGTGGCCCGGCCGTCCGGCAATTTCCAAACGAAGGAGCGAGACAAGAGGCCGGTCTTGAAGTCGAGCTCGCGCTGAAACTCCTCGACGGTTGCGCGCGCGAGATCGAGCTCTTGGTCGCCGATCGAAATCTCCAGCTTCAGCGCGTGTGGGCAATTGACCATGAAGCACAGGCGATTGGAGATGCCCCTGTAGCCGGACATGTCCTGCACGTGCTCCTCGTACAAGCCGTTGAAGTACGCGCCCTGTAGCGTGTCACCGCTGTACGTTTCCTCGAAGCTGCCGCGAAAGCCGATATTCTCGTTACTGAGACAAAACAGCGATTCCGAGACTCTGCTCTGTTCCTTGTGGAAGCCCTTCTCGACGATGCGCCAGGGATCTACCTCGAGATATCGGTCGCCTTTTTTTTGCACGTAACACTCCTTGGGGCGCGCAGCGTGATGAACAACGAGCGCGCGACGTGTTTTCTAACCCTACATCCTGATCACCATTCGAGCGAGCGCATTGAGACGCGTTCGTGCAAAAAAACACGGTAAAAACCGGGTTTTTACCGTGCGTCGTCAGCAACGCTCTTCGACATTGCGCAATTGACTCGAACAAATGTCTCACTCTGAATTGAGTGTCGCTGAGTCAGTTTTCAGCTTTGACTGAGAGTGCTGCGCGAGTCCGTCGTGACGCGCGTGGGCGATCGCGCACTCCGCGCGGACGGGATGTGCGAGCCCCAGCGCCTCGACGGTCGAGCGAACCCGTCGTGAGGTCGCGCTGCGGCTTTGTGTGCCGCACTGCGACCTCACGAGTCGCGCGCAGCAGAGTGGCCCTACAGCGCCCCGCGCTGCGCGTCTCGGAGTGGCCGAGCCGTTCCTTGCGCCGCGCGCTTTCGGTCTGCGCCCGCACTCTTTAGCGGCACAGCGCGCTCAGCCTGCGCGTTCAGGCGCATCGTGCAGCGTCGGCGCGGCGCGCGTTTCGACGACGCGCGCCGAAACGAGAGCTCAGTACGGTTTTTCGCCGTTGAAGTTGCCCGGAGGGCTATATTCACAAACCCAAAATTGCCAGTTCGTAAAGCCGCTGAACGGTGAGTTCGTCGTGCAGTTGGTCACACCACAGCCGAGCATCGTGCTCTTTCGCCAAACGACTTGTGTGTAGTGACCGCATACGGCATTGGCATTGCACGTGTTCGTAGCGTAGTCGTAGTCTTTGGCTTCACCAGCCCAGGAGTCGACGACCTGCTGGGGTGTCGCCTGCGAGCCCGCGCCCGCATAGATGTTTTCGCCGTACAACGGGTTGCCGCTGTGCATGAACATGCATTTGTCCGCCCAAGCCTGGGCACTGGTCGCAATCGTCGACGACCAAGCGAGCGGCGGAATGGCCGGATTGGCAGGCGGATTGACCGCGGCACGCACCGCGTTGTGCGCGGCAGTCATGCCCGTCTCGTCGGCGGGCTCGACGTCGCCACCTGGCGAGCTGCCGCCACCGCTCGTTGCGGCACCGCCCGAAGTGCTCGCGCCAGCGGTACTCGCCGCGGCGCCGCCCACACCCGTGGCCGCGCCGGCAGCGCTGCCATTCGGCGAGTCCGAGCTCGAGCACGCGAGCAGCCACACGTTGAGCAGGGTCGACGCCAGCAGCAACGGAGCACGGCGAAGACAGCTCATCCAGGCAGGGTCGCACAGCTTCAAAGGCGCGCCAAGCGCTGCCCCGGTGCCTCAGGCAGAGCTCAGTCCGTTAGCCCAAAGCCGAGCGGAAATAGCGGAGAATAGCCGGCATTCTTGATGCTGCACGAGCTCGTCTTCGAGCCGCAATCGACGCTCGGCCAGCCGTGGCTGAGCTTGCCCGTGAATGGCACGTCACCAAACAGGACATCCGCTACGCCGTCGCCTTCAGTCCCGGGCAGCCAAGCCGCAACCCAGGCATCCGCGCTTGCGAGCTGCGCTTTGATCAACACAGGGCGCCCGCTGATCACGATGGCCACGACCTTCTTGCCTGCTTGTTTGGCTTGACTGAGCAATTGAAAATCAGCGCTGGGTAGGGTGTTGAGCGTCGCACTGTCACCTTGAAACTCCGCGTACGGATGCTCACTGAGCACCACGATGGCCACGTCCGCGTCGGCCATGTTCTGCACGGGTGCCGTGACCTTGGTGATGGCTTGGCGAATCGTCGTGCCTTCGGTCTCGCCGCCGCCCTGCCAGGAAATCGTCCAGCCACCGCATTGGTTGTCCAGGTTGTCCGAACCGCTGCCACCGAGCCAGACCTTGCTCGTTTTCGCGAGCGGCAAGACCTGGTTGTTGTTTTGGAGCAGTACCAGGGATTCCGAGGCAGCGCGGCGCGCGACCGCGCGGTGCTGCGTCGAGCCCACACTAGCGAGCAAGGAAGGGTCCGGTCCTTTGTAGTCGAACAGGCCGGCCTCGCATTTCACGTTCAAAATGCGGGTGACCGCGTCGTCGATCCGCGCGTCCGAAATGTCCGCGGCGTTGGCAATGGTATCGATACAACCCGGCCAATTGTCGGGTTCCATCAACATGTCTACGCCAGCATTGATCGTCGCTGCGATGCCCGGACCATCCGCGGAGTTGTAGTCCGTGCACACGAAGCCCTTGAAGCCGTACATGCCCTTCAGCAGTGTCGTGATGAGCTCGCTGCTGCCGGTCATGTCCGCGCCATTCCACGATCCGTCACTGACCATGATCGAGCCGAGTCCGCCGGCCAACGCCGGCAAGTAGGACGCGATCCCCGTCGACTCCATCGTCGCCTCGTCGATCACGGCGTTCCCGCGGTCGACGATCGCGCCTTTGCTCGACGGCGGCTCGGCTTGACCATCACCAGCCCATTGCTTGCCGCAACTCACGAGGCCCGGTTGTGCCGCGGTGCCCGTGCCAAGCCCCATACTGCCTTGCAGCCCCAGCACCGACGCGAGCACCATGTCCGCGGTCCAGGCCGGGTCTTCACTGAAGCTCTCGTAGGTTCGCCCCCAACGCTTGTCCCAAGCAACGCCGGCGAAGGGCGCAAACGTCCACGTGATGCCCGCCGCCAGGCCCTCTTCAGCGGTAATTTGGCCGGCCTGCGTGACGAGCGCCCAATCGCGCGACGACGCGAGACCCGCGTTGTGCGGAAAGATCGTGGTGCCGAGCGGCGCATTGTTGCCGTGCACCATGTCCACCCCCACCAACACCGGGACCCCGAGCGGCGCCGCGAGCGCCGCCTGGTACCACGGCGCGGTCGCGTTTGCCCAATCGGACACCGTATTGCCGGAGCCGGGCACCTCACCACCCGCCAAGAAGATCGCGCCGGGCACGTTGTTCGTCACGTCTTGTGCCGACGGATTGTCAGCCATCGTCATCTGCGCGGCTTTTTGCTTGCGGCTCATCTTCGCCAAAATGCCGGCTGTCTTGGTCTGACAGGCGGCGCTCGGCCACGTCACCATCGGCCGCGGTTGCGACATCGACGCGCCGCCGCCGCTTCCGCCGCTCAGCGCGCCGCCCGTGCCATTGCTGGTGCCGCCCGCTCCCGCGCCAGCCGAAACCGAGCTCGCGCCGCCCGAGTTACTGCCGCTCGTCGCGCCATTGCTCGGCGCGCCGCCCGCGCTGCTGCCGGTACCGCCCGCGCCAGTGAAAGCGCCGCCGCTGGACATGCCACCGTTCGCGAAGCTCGTTGCCCCGCCCGCATCGCCCGAAGTTGGATCGAGGTTCGAGCAGCCAGAAACGCCAGCTAACAGCGCAACCGACGACACCAGCAGCTTCACATTGCCCATTTGGAGCGCGTCCTGAGCAAGCCCCGCGCCAGCCTTTTTTGCCGCTTTTCTGGGCTTTTAGCTGATGCCGCGCAACAATTGTGTGTCTCGATCCGCAACAAACGTGCGACCGGACGCGGCGCGTGGAAGGACGAGCCACGCACACTCGAGCCGTGTGGTCAGAACACGTAGCGAGCGCCTGCGCTGCCCATGCCGACGACCGGCGTCCAAGGGCTGACGCGCGGGTGCTCCGCGTTTGCGGGTTGCGTAGGCGTCGTGAGTAGCAAGCCGAGCCAGGTACCAACGCCCGCGCCGCCGACCACGAAGCCC
>DATHOI010000511.1:0-7068 GCA_035485095.1 Polyangiaceae bacterium
CTCGAAGTGCGTCAACCAGGTGTGCAAGGTCGCGACCTGTACCGCGCCGTGGGCAGATTGCGACGGAAACGGGACCGACTGCGAGACGAACACCAGCACCAACTCCGCCAATTGCGGCGGCTGCGGCACGAACGGCGTCAACTGCACCAACCTGTACGCCAATGCGACCGGGAAATGCGTGGCGAGCAGTTGCCAGCTCGCGGCATGCGCCGCGAACTTCGCCGATTGCAACCCGGGGCCGCTCGACAGCGACGGCTGTGAGTCCAACCTCAAGACGAGCAGCAGCAACTGTGGCGCTTGCGGTGTCGCGTGCCAAGCCCCACACGGCACCAACACGTGTACGGCGGGCACGTGTACTCCGAGCTGCGGCACGCTCTTCGGCGACTGCGACGGCAACGTCAAGACAGGCTGCGAAGCCGTTTTCGCCAATGACCCGAACAACTGCGGCGCGTGCACCACGGTGTGCCAGCAGACCAACGCCGTGAACGTGTGCAACTCGGGCGCTTGCAGCCCGACCTGTAGCCAGAACTACTTCAAGAGCTGCGACAGCAACAACAACAACGGTTGCGAGACCGACGACCGCTCGAGCAAGGCCAACTGCGGCGGCTGCGCCATGCCTTGCCTGGACAACCAAACCTCCAGCAACAATTGCGTGAATAGCGCCTGCCAACCGGCGTGTCTGGCCAATCACAAGGACTGCGACAACAACCCCAACAACGGTTGCGAGACAGCGACCGCCAGCGACCCGGCCAATTGCGGCGGCTGCAATGTGACGTGCCTGACGCAGAATGCGACCGCCACGACGTGTAGCTCGGGCGCGTGCAAACCCACTTGCGACGCGGGCTTTGGCGCGTGCACGAATCCGACGGCAGGCTGCACGGATAGCATCACCACCGCCGCGCACTGCGGCAGCTGCGCTACGTCTTGCACTGGCGGGACGCCGTTTTGCGTGTCCCAGGCGTGCACCGCCGCGCTCACGATCGGGGTCGTCAACTCGAGCACGGTCGGAACCTCGACGAGCCAAGGGCAACCGCTCACCGTGCCACATGTGTTGCAGACCTCGGCCGCATCCAACGCCTACCGCTTGGTGGTCGTCGGCGTGACTGGCTTCGGCAACGGCGCCGCGAGTCTGCCCACCAATGTTACGTACAACGGCGTCAACATGACGGCAGTGCAGACGATCATGCCGACCAACCAGGTGTCGGCGGCCATTTATATCCTTCAAGGGGCGAGCCTGCCCGCCGCTGCTGGCACGTACAACGTAGTGCTCACTTCGGCGGGCACCAACTCGTTCGTGCTGAACGCGAACGTGATGGAGCTAATCAACGTCGAACAAGCGACCGGTGCAACGGACGCCATTGGCGGTGAAGCCAACAACAACTCGTGCACTGCGCACAAGCCGAGCGATCCGGTGCTGGTAAACCAGGCCGGCGACTACATCTACAGCATCGCGAGCGTGTATGGGTCCGTCAATGACCCGGGCGATGGTGGCGGCTCCATGCAAACTGTCACCGAGCAAATCACGGCCGGCAGCCTGGGCACCGTGGCGGGCTACTTGAAGGCCCCCATGTTGGGTTCCAACACCATCACTTGGAACATCGGCGCGTGCAGCGCGTCCGCTCATGCTTTGATGGCGATCAAGCCAGCGATCACGCCCTGATTCGCTGCGCCAAGCGGGACGCACGAACCCTGATCGTGGTTTCCGAGACTGTGCCAGCACTTGGCACAGTAGGTCCGCGCCACCGCGAAAATCCGCAATTTTTCCCAGGAAATTACGAACCGCGAGCGGCACGAAGCGTGCACTAGGGGGGAAGTGAGGATCTGGGTCGAGCTTACCGCGATCGCCGCCTCTTGTTGGAGACGAGCTCACCCCCGCACGCCGACAGCGCGAGCTCGAACCGCACACACCTTGAACTCGGGCATGCGGCTGGTCGGATCGAGCGCTGCGTTGGTCAGGAGATTCGCCGCGCTCCGCCCACCCCAATGAAACGGAGCGAACAGCGTATCAGGGCGAATGTCCAAGGAGGTGCTGACCGTGAACCGAACCGCGCCGCGCCGACTCTCGACGAGCAGCGCATCGCCATTCGAAACCGAGAGCTGCGCGGCGAGCCGCGGGTGGACTTGCACGCGCGCTTCGGGCTGCGCGTCCAGCAAGGCCGCCACGCGCCGCGTCTGCGCGCCGGAGTTGTAGTGTTCCTTGTAACGCCCCGTCGTAAAAAATAGCGGATAGCTCACGTCGGGCAATTCTGCGACTGGGCGGTAGGGCACCGCGTGGAAGCGAGCGCGCCCGCTCGGATGCTGAAAGCGCTCCGCGAAGAGCCGCGGGGTGCCTGGGTGCTCGGGGCTCGGGCATGGCCAAAATACGCCATTTTCTTCGCGAATTCGCGCGTAGCTCAAGCCACTGTAGTCAGCGCGTGCGCCGGCGGTGGCCTGACGCAGCTCGTCGAACACCGCTTCGGAATTCGGGAACTGAAAGCCGCTGCCGACGCCCAGCCGCGTCGCCAGCTCGCCCAGCACTTCGAGGTCGGTCTTCACCCCGAGGGGTGCGGCCTGCACGCGCTGTCGCAAGATCACGCGGCCTTCGAGGTTGGTCATCGTGCCCTCTTCCTCGGCCCATTGGCTCGTGGGCAAGATCACGTGCGCGAACGCCGAGGTCTCATTTTCGAAGCTGTCGCACACCACGAGCAGCTCTAAAAGGCCGAGCTTCTCGAGAATGTTGCCCGCGTTGGGCGACGCGACCGCGACGTTCGAGCCGAACACCAAGAGTCCGCGAATACCGCCTTCGGGGCCGAGCGAGTCGAGCAGCTCGTAGGCGCTCTTGCCCTTACCGGGCAGCTCGCTCTCGGCTACGCCCCAGAGCTTAGCCATGACGGCGCGATCTGCCGCGTTCTCAATCGAACGATAACCCGGCAATTGGTCGGCTTTTTGGCCATGCTCGCGGCCCCCCTGACCGTTGCCTTGCCCGGTCAGGCAGCCATAGCCGCTGTGCGGCTTACCGACCTTGCCGAGCGCGAGCATCAGATTGATGAACGAGAGCACGGTGTCGCTGCCCTTGGACTGCTGCTCGGGGCCGCGGCCCGAAAGCAACATACTGCTCTCCACTTCAGCCATCAGACGCACGGCCCGAACTTGATCTCGGATCGACACGCCGGTCACTCGCTCGACCCAAGCCGGGTCGCTGGTCAGCACGCTCCGCCGCAGCTCGTCGAACCCTTCGGCGCGCTCGGCGACGTAGTGATGGTCGACCAAGCCCTGTTCGATCGCCAAATGGAGCAGCCCGTTCGCGAGCGCCAGATCCGTGCCCGGTGTGAGCTGCAGGTGCAGCGTCGCGGCGCGCGCCGTCGCGGTCGCACGCGGGTCGACCACGATCAGACTGCCACCGCGGTTCTGCTGTTCGTAGACCCACTGCATGATCGGCGGCATCGTATCCGCGCAATTCGAGCCCCAGAGCAGCAGGGTCTGAGTCTCACTGATGTCGGAGACCGGGAAGGGCAAGCCGCGGTCGATACCGAAGGCGCGATTCTGGCCGGCAGCCGCCGACGCCATGCAGTAGCGGCCGTTGTAGTCGATATGCGGTGTACCCAAAGCGACGCGCGCGAACTTGCCGAGTAAGTACGCCTTCTCGTTGCTCAGCGCGCCGCTGCCAAATGCGCCGACCGAGGCTTTACCGTGCGCCTTTCGAAGCGCGAGCAACCGCTCGGCGACGAAGTCGAGCGCGCTGTCCCAAGTCACCGCTTCGAGCTCTCCGCTCGCTCGGCGCAACAACGGCGTCTTGATGCGATCCGGATGATCGATCAGATCTCCGGAGGTGAAGCCCTTGATGCACATCTGCCCGCGGTTGACGGGAAAGTCTTGGTCCGCGCGCACGACGAGCGCCCCTTCCCCACCTGCGGTCACGACCATGCCGCACTGAAACGCGCAATACGGGCAGTGGGTCTTCTTTTCCGGCGGCGCAACGACGCGCAGATTCGGCGACGGAGGAGTCATGGGGAGCAGCCTCGAATGTGCGCCCATGCACGTTTCGCTGACGTGTCGGTGACGCACAAAACAGGCGCGGCGCAGCGCGGGAATGCCGCACTGCGCCGTCTCGAACAGCGCTGAGGTTGATCAGGGCTGGCGCAAGCTCAGCGTTCCCAGATAGTCGCGCTTGCCGACCGGCACGCCGTTGTGACGCAAAATCGCGAACGTGTGCGTGAGGTGAAAGAAGAAGTTCGGTTGTGCGTGCTCTAGGAAGTAGTCCGCGCCGGACATGACTTTGCCTTCCCAACGCGGTTGCGTGACGACGCGAGTCGCGGCCCCTTCGAAGTCCTTGGCCGAGAAGCCATCCAGGTAGCTGACCACCGAACGGATGCGCGCGCGCAGCTCGTCCAGGGTTTGCTCGGTATCTGGGTGCTTCGGCGGCTCTTTGCCGGCTAGGCGCGAGGACCCGAGCTTGGCTGTGTCACAGGCGGTTTGGATCTGACGCGCCAACGGAAATTGATCGGGCGCCAGCCGGAAATTCAGGAACGAATTCGGATCGAAGGATTTCTCCTTCGCGTAGGCGTCAGCCGCGTCGAGCCACTTCTCGAGTTGGCCCAGCATCTTCTTCATCTGCATGAACGATTCGTAATACATGGCTACAACGTACCCTCGTTTGTCCCTTGCGTCAGCCGATGCCGAGCACCACGCCGTCACCGACTGGCCCGGAGTCATCGAGCCGCTGGTTCGGAACGTCAACGGGCCCCGAGCTGAAGCTCAGGCACGCCGTCAATCTGGCTTGCTCGACGGGCTGGTCCCGGACGAAGCATAAAAATAGTAGCTCGCTTCATACGGGACGCTTACCTCGGCGTTCAGGTGCGAGACGTCACACCCCAAAGCAGGCGCCTTGCCGCCACTCGTAGCGACACGTTGAATGTGCGTCACGTGCTCGAAGAAGCCGGGACCCTTGGTCTCCTTGCTCACGAGCAAGAGCCAAGGGATTGCCTGAGCGTCTGGCGCGTCCAATTTTTTCACCAGGTTACCGACCACGCTGCTGCCGTCGTTGGCTTGCCAAGTCGGCCCGGCAAAATGGTGGGCTACCTTGGCACCTTGGTCGTCGAACAGATCTGCGTCCGGCGCTTTGAGCTTCCAGTCGAACGCGTTGGCGTCGTCGGGCTTCGGCGCGCAAACGTAGATCTGCGCCCCCTTACCGCGCGCTTTGAGCAGCAATTGGGCCCCCTCTGGGACGGCAAGCTCCGGCGGAATTGCTGGTGCTGTTGCAGACTGCGACGCGAGCGGCGCAACCGAGGCCGGCGAGCTTGCGTTGAGCGGCTGACATTTGGCCGGAGCTTCAGCCACCGCGCCCTGACAACCGACGCTAGCCAACAACACGAGACAGCTACCCAAGGCTCGAAACATCTCAACTCCTGGCGCAAAACAAAGTCGCAATTTTGTACGAGGCCGAGCCCAGTGCCTTCGGCGTGAGCCAAACGCTACCGGTGTCGGACTGCCACGTATAGCCAGCTGTAACCAATATCACGCTCGGACTGCTGCACGCCAAGCTGCTTCGCCCGTCGCGGCAAATCGAGGGCGACTGCGTCACGAGCACGGCACGACTTCGTCTTCGGAAAAGAGGCTCAGCATGGATCGTAAACATTTCTTGGGCACCCTGTTCGCTTTGCCGATTGGCATTTTCTTGGTGCATTGCTCGAGCTCGGGCTCGGGCAGCGCAAGCGGTGATTCAACTGCACCAGCTGCGCCTCCCACTCAAAGCAACGGCATGGACGTGTACAGTTCCAGCACCGTAGAGCAGCACTTTCACACCTTCTCGCTCGACGACGCGTCGATCAGCGCGCCACCGTCTGGCGGCGTGATGGGCGACACCAGCGTCGACAGCGACCATTCACACTCGGTCGCGATTTCCGCCGACCAGCTCACCCAGATGAGCATGGGCCAGTCCGTCGACATCACGAGTGGCGTCACCGAGTCACACACGCACGTCTTCACGTTCACTAAAATCATGTGACAGAGCACGCAGCAGAGCGGGCCCGGGCTGCGCGGCGGCCCGGGTCATAAGCTACTGATTTCATAGACTTACTTTGCATGGTCCCGCGAATATATGGGCCAATGCCAAAAGCGGCCCACGGGCCTAAGCGCGCGACGTGCGATAGCCGCTTCCCTTCCGCAGTGGGTTTAGCTACCTGGCCGCCTCCACCAACTCACCGAAGAGGCCACAGTGGCAACCCGTATTCCGCTCGAACGCATCCGCAACATCGGTATTTCCGCGCACATCGACTCCGGCAAGACGACGCTCACCGAGCGCATCTTGTTCTACACGGGTCGTATCCACGCGATTCACGAAGTGCGCGGCAAGGACGGCGTCGGCGCCAAGATGGACTCGATGGATCTCGAGCGTGAGAAGGGCATCACGATCCAGTCCGCCGCGACGTATTGCGTGTGGCCGGGCTCGCAGAAGCAATTCGAAGACTTCAACATCAACATCATCGACACCCCCGGCCACGTCGATTTCACGATCGAAGTGGAGCGCGCGCTGCGCGTGCTCGACGGCGCGATCCTGGTGCTCGATTCCGGTAAGGGCGTGCAGTCTCAGTCGATCACGGTCGACCGGCAGATGAAGCGCTATCACGTGCCGCGCATCGCGTTCGTGAACAAGATGGACAACCCGGGCGCGAACTACGAGCGCGTCTCGGACATGCTGAAAGAAAAGCTCGGCCACCACCCGGTGAACCTGCAGGTGCCGATCGGCTCCGAAGACAAGTTCGCGGGCATCATCGACGCGGTGACCGGCCGTGCGTTTTATTTCGACGGCGACGACGGCGAGAAGATCCGCGAAGAAGACGTGCCCGCGGAATACGCGGAAAAGACCAAGCACGCGCGCGAAGAGATCATTCAGCGCGTGGCCGACGTCGACGACGAGCTGGCTGAGAAGTTCATCAATGAAGAGCCCGTCAGCACGGAAGAGCTCCGCGCCGCGATCCGCCGTGCCACGCTCGCGCTGAAGATGACGCCCGTGATGTGCGGTTCTGCCATCAAGAACAAGGGCGTGCAGCTCTTGCTCGACGGCGTGATCCACTACCTGCCGAATCCGAC
>DATHOI010000512.1:0-8842 GCA_035485095.1 Polyangiaceae bacterium
CACCCGAGCTGCTTCCGGCGCTACCAGTGTTCCCACCGCTACCACCCGCGCTCGCACCCGCGTTGCCGCCGGTCGAGCTCGTGCCGCCCGCCGCAGCCCCCCCACCACTCATGCCGCCGTTGACCGCAGTCGCCCCCGAGGCTCCGGCGGCACTCGAGCTCGTGCCGCCAATCGCCGAGCCGCCGCTCGCGCTGCTCGCGCCCGCCGTCGAGCTCGTGGAGCCGCCATTCGAGCTCGGTGCCCCTGCCGCTGAGGTGCTCGCGCCGGCGCCGCTGTCACCGCTCGACGCGCCGGGCGAACAAGCGACGAGCGCGCTCGCGCCAACGAGCGACAAGAGCGCGCAAGCGTCACGGGCCCGGGGTTTCAGGAGCAAACGCGCGAAACGAAACGTCGTTCGAAGCATGAGATTTTCCTTCTCCGGGAGCGCGGGTAGCGACCACGTGTCAGGAAATGGCCGGCACGCGCCCCGTCCATCGACGGAAATGCGACAGGCCGCGCTTTTTCGGCGAAATGCGCCAAATGCGGCCCAAGGAGCGCGTCTTTTCGCCGCGCCTATTCGCTTCAAATCTGAAGTCTGAACCTAAACATCAGACTGAAGCGTGAGGCTCCATGCCCCGGCTCTGCCGCCTGGGACGCCCGCTCGAGTGCGCGCTCACTCACTCAGCCAAGCGCCGAGCACGCTGTACCAGGTGCCGCCGCTGGGGATGCCCTGTGAGTCCAAGATCGGCGAATCATCGGGCCACAGCGCGACACTCTTGAACCCGTAGCTGGAAGTGGCCGCGAGCGCCTGGTCGGCAAAGGGATTCGTGCCCGGGGCAATCAAGCCGATCGAGACGACGCTGCTGGTCGTGGCACACATCACGGACAGGCCGTTACCGAACACGCTGCAGTCGAGTTGATCGGGTACCGGATTCGGGCACGTGCCAGTCGACCCGGCGAACGTGCCCGCGTAGTCCTCGATGATCGCTTGATCGACGGCCGGGCCGAGCGCTTGCAGATCGACCAAGCCACTGCCGCCGCTGGCCTTGCACTGCTTGATGTACCAGCCGCCCAGGTCGAGCGACAGCTCCATATTGTGCGTGTGGAGCGCAGACTTGAAGGCGGTGAGGAACGTGATCAAGCTTTGCCCGTACTGAGAATAAGTCGTCGTCAGCACTTCCCAGTCGAGATTCCAGCCGTCGTAGTCGTTGTCGACCGCCTCTTGCACGTGCGAGTCGATGAAGCTCTGTTGCACGGCCGAGTCACTGAGCACGTTTTGAATGCCTTGATCGGTCCCGTTGGCGTTACCCGCGCCGGCATACATCAGCGGCACGATCTTGAGACCGGCCGCGTGCACCTGGGCGGCCATGGCTTTGCCAGCGGCTCCGCCGTAAAGGCCGTCGGCGACCTCACCCTGAGCAACGCCGGACTTGTAATCGTAGTTCAGTTGATAGAGCGCGGGGCTCACATGAGTGAAGCTGTTCGCGTTCTCGAGCACATTGGCGAGCGTGATGTTGTAGTTCTGCCAAATCCAAATCAACGATTGCTTGCCGCTCGGGTTCGCTGGGCGTGGTGCGGGCGCAGCGCCAGCACTGCCTCCGGCGCCACTGCTACCGAGCCCGCCTGCCCCGCTTGCGCCGTCGCCCAATGGCTCGGTTCCGCCGATCGGACCACAAGCAGCGAGAGACAGTAGACCCGCAAGACCAAGTGCCGTTATTCGCATCACAATTTGTAACCGTTGACGAGCGCGACGCGCGTTTTCGAAGCCATGACAAAGGTACGGCGGAAGACGCGCAGGCGACCGATCGATTCGCACTTAATTGATTGACGAATTTAGCCAGTGCACCTGGCGGCGCTCCATGGTTTTCCGGGCTTTCTCGCACGCGCCGCCGAAGGCTGGGCCGCGCTGTGCTGCGGCGCGCGACCATCGATAAATGTCCGGCCGCCTCGCAAGTCGCGGCTCGAGCCTTAGAACTCACGTCCCCGCGCGCACGTATTTGGTGAGCGCGGAAACGAGGTGCTCGAAGACGAGTGACACTCGTCGCGAGGAGCGGAGGTCCTCGTGTGTAACGACCCAAACTGGCAATTCCAGGGCGAGCTTTGGCAGAAGTCGGCGCAGGGGCGGAGGGCCGGCGGCGAGCGGTACCTGGCACATGCCGACCCCGACGCCGGCGCGAACGGCCGCGATGTAGGCGGCGTCGCTGTCGGTGCGCAGCGCGAAGTCTTTGCGCTTCAGGGGTAACCCGACAGCCGCGAGCGCCGGCAGAAGACTGGTATCTCGGTCTTTGCCGATGATGGCGTGACCGCGCAAGAGCTCCGCAGGCGTGCGGGGTAGCGCGTGGTCAGCCAAGTACGCTTCGCTCGCAAAAGCACCGAGCTTCACGCTGCCAACGCGCTTGGCGATGAGGGCGCTCTGGGTCGGTTGCGCCATGCGCACCGCCACGTCCGCCTCACGGCGCAGCAGATCTTCATTGCTGTTCGTGAGTGAGAGCTCGATCTGAAGCTTGGGATGCGCGCGCTGCAGGTCGGCTAAGATGGGAGGCAAAACCTCGACGCCTACCACTTCACTGCACGTCACCCGCACGGTGCCGAGCTCGGCGTCCGCAGGCGCGGAGACCGAGCGCACCAGCGCTTCGGCCACGCCCGACATCGACTCGGCGTAGGGTAGCGCTGCGGTTGCCGTTTCGGTCGCCACGAGCCCCGTTTGCGAGCGCGTGAAGAGCACGACGCCCAATGCCTCCTCGAGCTGTTCGATTTGACGGCGCACGGTGGGCTGCGCGACGCCGAGCACTCGCGCTGCGCCGGACAAGCTGCCCGTGCGCATCACGGCGCGGAAAGCGCCTAGCAAATCCCAAGAAAGTGCCACGGAGTCCGGGGAACGACCGCCCATACATTTTGTATGAACCACTGAACGACTTTAGACAATCGTAATAAGCCAGGCAGGGGTCCATCTTGGGCTTGCGGCTGACGACCCAGCCCCATTGCCTCGGAGTTTGCCATGATTCGGAAAACCATCGTTTGCGCCAGCCTACCCGCGCTTCTCTTGATTAGCGCGTCCGCGTTGGCCGCGTCGCCCGGCGCTCCAACCCAAGACGGCGCTGCGACGTCCGACGCGCGCGGTTTCAACCTCGCGCCCGAGCATCGCTTTCAGTGGGCGCCATCCGACGCAAAGCAGACGCAAGTGGGGGTCAATTTCGGCCTTCTGCAACTTGCGCTCGGCGGCTTCAACATCGCTGGCGAGGTCCGCTATCGCAGACTGTGGCTCGAGTATTCGCACGGGGTGGACCTGACCCTGAATGACTTCGGCGGAATTTCGCTGAGCCAAGCTGAACGCAACCAGAACGTGCACGTGTTCGTGCCCTACACGACCGGCTTCGGCGTGGGCGTGACGCTGGTCGACGAGCTGTGGCTGGGCGTCGAATTCAAAACGCACCGCTACGAGGTGAACGCGCCGAACGGCCCAGTGGCGAGCTACCAGACGTACAGCATTGGCCCGGTGCTCGGTTACAAGGCATTCATCTGGAAGGGCCTGTACGCGAACGGCTACGCGCGTTACTGGCCGAACGTCGCCTCGACGTTGACCGACGACAAGATCGCGCTCGAAGGCAGCGGCGGCACGCTGACGCACAGCGCTCACGACTTCGGCGTCTTCGCGAATATATCGCTCGGATATGCCTTCGAGCTGTAACACAGTATTCCCCAAGAAAGAGGATCTGCCATGACTCCCACTTATCGCGCCGTGATGTTGACGCGCAAAGGCGACGTGAAGACGCTCGACGTCCTCGAGGTCGTGCAGCTGCCGATTCCCGAGCCCGGCCCAGGACAACTTCGCGTGCGCGTTCGGGCAGCGGGCGTCGGCTCCACCGATCTGCTGATGCTCAAGGGCTCGTACCTGTATGCGCCGAAGATTCCGTTCGTGCCCGGCTACGAGATCGCCGGCGAGGTGGAGGCTCTCGGGCCAGACGTGCAGGGCTTTCACGTGGGCCAAAGAGTGGCCGCACTGACGGTGCACGGCGGTTTCGCAGAAGTGCTCGTGCGTGACGCGATGCATTTCGTGCCGATTCCTGACGCTGTCTCGGACCGCGACGCGGCGGCGGTGATCTTGAACTACGTGACGGCGTATCAGGCTATCCATCGCGTCGCCCAGGTGCAGGCGGGGCAGACCGCGTTGGTCACCGGTGCCGCGGGCGGCGTTGGCACCGCTGCGCTTCAGTTGCTGCGACTCGCGGGGGTGAACGTGTACGGCGCAGCGTCCGTTGGCAAACACGACACCGTGCGCGCGCTCGGCGCGACGCCCATCGACTATCGCGCGGGTCGGCTCGACGAGCTCGTGCGCGCGCTCGAGCCGGGCGGCGTCGATTTCGCGTTCGACGGCATCGGCGGGCCCATGGTGGGCGCGTGCATTGGCGCCTTGCGTCCGCGCGGCAAGCTCGTCGCCTACGGCTTCATGGCCGCGTCCGGCCCACTGTCCACCGCTACTATGTTCGGCAACATCTTCCTCGGCTCGCGGCTGCGCGGGCGCCGTGGCAGCTTCTACGGCATCACCGCGCTGTATCGAAAAAACCGCGCACCGTTTGCCGAGGATCTGCCAAAAATTTTTACGCTGCTCGCTGACAAGAAGATCGACCCGCTGATCGCGAGGACTTTCCCACTGCTGGAGGCTCGCAGCGCGCTGGCCCTGCTTGCCGCAGGCGGAGTCGAAGGCAAGATTCTGCTGCAGAATGCCGCGAGCTGAGGCAGCGGCTCGCGAGCGCCGAGGCGCCGGGCACCGGCTGTCACCTGAATGAGCCGCTCCCGGCGGCTCCTCACCCGGGCTAGCTCGGGGCGACGACGGGCAAACGCTCGACCCGACCTTGCAGCGTGACGTGCTCGACGACGTGCGCCGCGTCACGGCCCACGCCTGAAAAACGGCCCGAGCCCCAGGTGTAGAGCCACGGCAGGCCCAGGAAGTACAGCCCCGCGGTCTCCGTTACCCCCCGCTCGTGACGCGGAAAGCCGCGCTCATCGAGCACTGGGACTTTTACCCAACCGAAGTCGGAGGCAAAGCCTGCGCACCAGACCACCGCGCTGATGCCGGCTGCTTGCAAATCCAGCGTTTCAGACTCGCTCTCTGGCTCCCAGGGCGCCACGTAGTCCGCCTCTTCAGGCGCCGGGATGCCCTGTTTTTCGATGAACGCGTCGATCGTGCGATTGATGCTGCGATACACGGCGTCTGCAGCATCCAAATTGCGTTTCAGGTCTGGGGTGAAGCGCGCTTGGCCGCCTTCGATGCCGGCGAGCGGCCCGTACAATTTCATGCCGCTGAGCGCGTGCTGGCGCAGATCGATATCGCGACCGCCGTCACGACCGGTGACATAGTGATTGGTCTTGTCGCGCACTTGTTCGCGATTCGGGTGCTGGTCAATCGGGATGTTGTAATAGCCGAGGTCATCCAGCCACTCGACCACGTCACGGCCGCGGTAGCGGCGCGCGCAGCGCGGCGCATTGCCGACTGCGAGGTGCACTTTGCGCCCGGCCAAATGCAAATCTTCGGCGATCTGACAGCCGGATTGACCGCTGCCTACGACGAGCACGGCGCCTTCCGGCAGTGCTTCCGGATTTTTGTAATTCGATGAGTGCAGGTGCACGACGTGCTCCGGGCTTTCGCTCGCGTATGCGGGGATGTGCGCCTTGTGGTAACAGCCCGTCGCGACAATCACGCTCTCAGCGGTGAACACGCCTTGCGAGGTCTCGAGCTCGAAACGCGCGGCCGGCTCGACCGCGCCTGCGATCTCCGTCAGGGAGTCGACCGTGACGCCTTCACGCACGGGCAGATCGAATTTTTCTTTGTAGCCTGCTACGTACGCGACAATCTCGTCTTTGAGCATGAAGCCTTGCGGGTCCGGACCCGCGTAGGGGTAGCCCGGCAATTGGCATTGCCAATTGGGGGTCACGAGGCAAAACGTGTCCCAGCGTTCATCGCGCCAAGAGTAGGCGACGCGCCGGCCTTCGAGCACGAGGTGATCGATACCTCGCTGCTTCAAGCAATAGCTGGCAGACAACCCCGCTTGCCCAGCGCCGACGACGATCACGCTGTGATGTTCGGCGACCTTGCTCTTGGCACGGGCATCGCGCGCCGCGTGTTTCTTGAACTCGAGCACCGACACCGACTCGAGCTGCTCACTCGGGCTGAGCTCGCTCGCGGTGCGCTCAATCGCAGCCAGCTGATCGAGCGCGGAGCTGCAACCAAAGCCGTAACGCGCCGCAACGCGCTCCGAAGCGCTGTTCAAGGCCTGGCGAGCCCGCTCCAGAAAATCCGTGACCGGGTATTGGCTGCCCACGCTGAGGTATTCCTCGATGACGTAGGAAGGTGAATAACATTCGACAGTTGCGCCATTCGGCCAACGCACGCGAAAATGCATCTCGGGCATGATCAGACTCCACTCTTTAGGGTTATAAACGCGCTTCCCTTCAGCGCGGGCAGGGCCGGCCGCAGCAGCGCTTCGTAGCGGGCCAGGTGCCGCTCGGCGACCCGGTCCCACGAATGGCGTCGGGCGCGTTCGTGTCCGCTTTCGACCAAGCGTTGCCGCTCCGCTGGCTCACGCAGCAGCCGCAAGAGCGCGCTCGAGATCTCGCTCGGCGAGCGCGGGTCGACGAATACCGCGCAGTGCTCGTCTAAATACTCATCGAAGGGCGCGCCGCAGGGCACGACCACCGCCGAGCGCGCTGCCATGGCTTCCAACACGCACAAGCCAAAGCCCTCTCGTAGTGACGGACAGAGCAGCACGTCACTCAGCTGGTAGAGTGCCGTCAGCTCGGCCTCGGACACCGTGCCCAAGACAGAGATGCGCGCGCGAAGCTCCGCCGGCAGTTGCGCAAGGCGCGCTGCAAACGCCGCTCGGTAGGTTTCGTGCTCCCAGATGCTGGCGCCACCCGCGATCAGCCAGCGCAAGCGCGGCGCTTTGGCGTGCGCGAGTGCCACGGCCTCCAGCGCGGCGAGGCTATTTTTCCGGGCTTCTACGCCGCCGACGCTCAGAATCAACAGCTCGCCCGGCTCGAGACCGAGCCGTTGAGCCAAGCTGGCCTCAGCCTGTTGCGACGGGACCGCGAAACGCGCGAAGTCGACCCCGTTCGAGATCACCGGCGCCGCGCGGCCAAATGTCGCCAGTACGTCACCGCGTGTGACCTCACTGACGCTGAGCACCAAATCAGCGGCCGCCACTGAGCGCTCTTGGCAAGCGCTCAAGTATGGGCTCTCGAAGTGCTCCACATGGTGCATGGTGCGTACCAGTGCCGCGCTGCCGAGCGCCGCCTTGGACGCGACGAGCGCGTTCGCAGCCAAGCAATCCTCCGCGTGGCAAACGTCGTGACGCGGCTGGAGCTCTTGAAGGCCGTGCTGAAACTCGGCGATGCGCTGGCGAATCAGGGCGTCCATCTGGCTCGGCGCAGCTTGCGCTGGGATCAGTCGCAGGGGGCACGACACGGGCCGGTAGAAGTCATCCCCGGGCTTGCTGAGCGCGTAGAGCGTGGCCTCGGCGCCAGCGCGTTGTAACGCCTCCGCCAAATAGGCGGCGTGCACCACGCTGCCGCGGGGCTTCGTGGAATACGTAAAAATGCCGACGGAAAGCATGTGTTTCTCCGGGCCGCGCTCAGCTCGCGCGAGCCCGTTCGACGCCGAAGCCCGTCAATGGCTCGGTGAGATCCCAATACAGAGCGCGCTCCTTGCCGTAGCGGAGCTCGAGCCGCGGCTCGGCCGTCACTTCACCGACGGCGGCGCACGCGATCCCCGCTGCCTCGAAGCGCGCGCGGACCTCGGCCACCGCGCTCGATTCGACGCTGAGCACGAAGCCAAAGCTCGGGAATGCGTTCAGCCAGCGAAACGCTTCGACGCCTAGAGGCGCCGGCAATTTCCCAAGGTCGAGGCTGGCGCCGACGTGCGACGTTTCGAGCAGCATCAACAGCGAGCCACATACGCCGGCCATGCTGATGTCTTTGCCGGCAGTGACGAGGCCGGCTTCAGCGAGCTCCGGCAACAACGACAATTGCCGGCGCAGTTGCTCGGCCGATGCCGTCGTCGCCGCGTTGAAGTTGCCACCCAAGCCGCGGAATGCGCCGCGCAGGTCGACCGCGACCACGAGCTCTTGGCCTGCCCGGGCAGCGTGTCCTGAGATCAAACGCCGCGCCTTACCCAGCACGGACACTGCGAGAAAGGAATTGCCTGCCACGCGCGAAGTGTGCCCGCCCACGATCGGTACACCGAACGCTTCACTTGCCGCCACCATGCCTTCGAGCACACGCTCGTTCTCACCTGAGCCCATGAACAGCACGTCGGTGATGGCCCAGGGCCGCCCGCCCATCGCGGCAATGTCATTTAGATTGACCATCACCGAGCAAAACCCGCAAAACCATGGATCTGCCGCCAGAAATTCGGCGCGCATGCCTTCTGCGGCGAACAGCACGTAAGCCTCGCCATCTGGCAGCGCGGCGGCGTCGTCGCCGTTCAGAATTGCCGACGACGACTCGAACCAGGCACTGTTCGTCGACCGACCGAAGGCACGCGCCGCAAGCTGAATGTCTCGCTTCAAGTCGAGCTCGGCGCGGCCGCGCAGCTCGCGCGCCAGCGCCTCGAGACTACCCGGTTCGAGCTTCATGACGCCCTCGCGCGAAACGAGCTCGACAATCGCGGCGGATAGCGATCGAGATCGGCTTCCATTAGAAAATGGGGCAGGCCGTGGAGCTCGATCCGCTCCAAGCGGCAGAAATGGTGGTGCTCGAAGTAGCGCGCGTTCGCCTCTTGCACGGTAGCCAAGAAGCGTTGGCAGCCCCAACCGTGCGCGGTGGACACGGCTTCCGTGATCAGCGCCGTGCCCACCGCACCGACCCG
>DATHOI010000513.1:0-2526 GCA_035485095.1 Polyangiaceae bacterium
CAGCGACAGCTCACCGCAAGCGCTAGCGGAGCTCGCCCAAAAGGAGGGTGCGTTCGCCGGTATCTCTTTGACTCGGAGAGTCGGAGCCCCCGCCGCCGAGGTGTGCATCGCCGATCGCGTCACCGGCAAGATTTCGCTGCGCACTCTGGCGCTCAACCAGGGGCCAGACTCGCCGAGCGTGCTGGCCGTGCGCGCAGCGGATTTACTGCGCTCGAGCTTGCGCGAATATGCCGCGGATCGCGGGCCACCAGCCGGGGTGATCGGCGTCGAAAACACCCCGATCCCCGTTGCAGTGAAGCGCTTCGCGCGCGTACCGGAGGCGCGCTTTCGTTTGGATGCCCGCGCTGCGCTGCTCGGCGCCGGGCAACGCATCGGTCCGGGCTACGCGCCGAGTCTCGGTTTCAGCTACCGAATTCAAGATCGCGTCGGGCTCGGCCTGCTCGCGACTGGACCCGCGGTGGGCGCCTCGTACAAGACAGCCTTCGGCACGGCGAGCGTCCGGCAGGAGCTCGTGCTCGGTCGCCTCATCGTCACGGCATTTCAAAGCAGCGTATTCGAGCTTCGCCCAACGCTCGCTGCCGGTGTGTATCGGCTCGACGCACGCGGCGAGGTCAACGACACCCAGAGTCCGCAGCTACAGGCTCGTAGCGCGGAAGTGACCAGCTTCGCGGCAGGCGTCGGGCTCGATGCCGACCTGCGGCTCAGTCACAGTCTGCTGCTTGGCGCCGAGCTTGCGGCGTTCGAGCTCTCGCGACGACCCGCCGTTGCAGTATTCAAGGATCAATACTCGTTCATTTGGCCGTTCGTGACCGTAAGCGTCGGCATCGGCGTCGAATTCTAGCCGCGCTTTTTAGGCTTTGCTCGGCTCTTGGCCTTGGCCTTTGGCTTCGTTTTGGCGTTGATCGCGGCGAGCTGACGCTTCACTTGCTCCAAAAAATCCGGGTGCAGCAAATGCTGAGGCCCCCAAATCGGATACGAGATCTCGTGTACGCCGACGTACTGCGCGCGATGGTGCACGTCGCACAGCACCCACAGATTGTCCGGGCTGTGATCCACCCAGTCCAGAAGCTGCTGCTGGGTGAACGGCTTCTGGTAGTCCTGCTGCTGCGGGTGGCGCTCGGCGAGGTGCGGCAAAATCGTCTTGTTGAACTTGGTTAGGTCGACCGCATTGGCCAGCGCCCACTCAATCACGTGGTGATGCGTCTCCATCGCTTTGGCGCGGTATGGGTTTTCCGTTCGGTCAGCCAGCGTGGAGTGTCGTACGCCGCAGATCATGCACGGCAGATCCTTCTCGATGGTCAGGGACCTGTGAATCGCGTTGTACCGTGGCGTCTCCTTGCGCTTGTCGTGCGCAGGGTAGAACGCGATCTCCCGCAGTAGCCTCGGGTTCTCGTGAATCTCGAGCGCCTTCTTCACGACCGCGGCTTGGTCCTTCAGGCGACGCATCATGTGCGGGTCGACGATTCGGCGTTTATCTCCGGCGACGCTAGGCATGGCTCGCGCAGGATAGCGTAAGCGCGGGCGCGGAACCTCAGCCCGCAGATCATGAACAAAAGCCGACCGGCTCGCGCCTATCCTGCCAAAGTGGTATCCGTTCGGGGTGGCGCATGCAGCATTTTGGCCCGCCGTGGCGCTGCTTGGCTTGCTCACGACGAGCGCGTGTCGAGCGCGCAACACCTCCGTCGGCTCGTTCGATGAACCGTCGACCGTGGGCCGCGTGGTCGACGCCTCCGAAATCACGTTGCAGACCGTGACCACGTTCGGCCCGGTGCCGGTCTTTTCCGCGCTCACTGGCTACGCGAGCGACGAGGCGAGCGCAGCGAGCTCGAGTGACGTGCCGTTGTACGCGCCATACGACAGCACCGACCCGGCGTGGTGGGACAATTTGGTCGCCGAACAGAGCCAAGCTCGCGTGGGGCGCGTCTCCTTTCCGACGCGCGGTGTGAATTCGCTCGACTCGAGCGACACCACTGGCCCCGGTGACATGAACCCGCGCCGGCTCAGCGCTTGGTTGGACGCGCTCACGCGCGCCGGCAGCACGGGCTTGTTCGAGGCAGGTTGTTTCGTTGATACGCCGTTCTTGCAGCAGCTCTCGAGCTCGTTTCACGGCAACGCGCCGGACACGCCACTCGACGTCTCGCTGCAGAGCGATTGGAACGACATTTTCTGGCTGCGCGCCATCAAGCCCTGGTTCGACACCATTCCGAGCTCCTACTGGTGGACGCTGGACGACGACACCCCGGGCGGTCGCGGTTCGGCTGTGGTCCAATTCGGCACGCTCGACAACACTCTTTTCAAGAATCAGGCGGGCAACGCGAGTCAATTGCTCACGTTCATCGCCGCGCAGTTCCAGACTGCCTACGGTGCGGCCCCCGTGTTCGTGCTCGACGCGAGTTGGTTCTCGGTCGACCCGAGCGTCATGCAGCTCACGACGGTAGTCGGCAATAGCCCGGATTTTTCGGCTCCTTCGACGCCGAGCGCGTTCACCCCATTTCTCGATCGCAGCTTCGGTACCGCCGTCCCGGG
>DATHOI010000514.1:0-32763 GCA_035485095.1 Polyangiaceae bacterium
CTTAGCGACAGCCGCGTTGTTACTCGCGGGCATCACTGCGCGTGACGACAGTGGTGCTCGCCTCGCGACGGAGTCCCAGCTTCTCCATTTCGCCAATTCGGGCGAGACGAGCTGGCACGGTTTTGCGACGGGCATTTGGCAGCAAGCGCGCGCTCTCGGCTTCCCGGTTCGCGCCAGCGCGGTGCAGGCCATCTCGACCGCAGAGTTTCCGCGGCCCGCTCGTCGCCCAGCTTATTCCGTGCTCTCGACCTCGAAGGCGGAGGCCGCGCTCGGCGCGCCACCCCGCCCCTGGGACCAAGCGTTACAAGACTACCTCATGCGCCTAAGGAAGGCTTCGAGCAGCTAAATGTCGTCTCTCAGGCAACCTCAAAGTGTTTTGGTCACCGGTGGCTGTGGCTTCATCGGTTCGGCTTTCGTTCGCTACTTGTTCCGGCTCCCTGAATTTACGGGAAAAGTCGTCAATTTCGATCTGCTCACGTATGCCGCGAACCCGGACAACGTGAAGGGTTCGGTCGACGCGGGCCGTTACACCTTCGTGCAAGGAGACATCGGCGACGCCGAGCTCGTGGCTCGCGTGTGTCGCGAGCACGCGGTCGACACACTGGTGCACTTTGCTGCCGAGAGTCACGTCGATCGCAGCATCGTCGGGCCGGGCGCGTTCATTCAGGCCAACATCGTGGGCACGTATCAGTTGCTCGAGGTCGTGCGCGCTCAGAGCAAGATCCACTTTCACCACGTCTCGACTGACGAGGTGTACGGCTCGCTCGGCGCAACTGGGCTCTTCACCGAGACTACGCCGTATGATCCGAGCTCGCCGTACTCGGCGTCCAAGGCGGCATCGGATCACTTGGTGCGCGCTTACACGCGCACCTATGGGCTCTCGACCACGCTCTCCAATTGCAGCAACAACTACGGGCCGTATCAGTTTCCGGAAAAACTGATCCCGCTCATGATCTTGAATCTGCTCGAGGGCAAATCGTTGCCCGTCTATGGCACCGGCGCGAACGTTCGTGATTGGCTGTACGTCGACGACCACGCGGAGGCCATCTGGACCATCGTGCGGAACGGCAAACGGGGTGAAACGTACAACGTCGGCGGTGAAGCCGAGTGGGCCAACCTGGCGCTCTTGCACAAGCTGATCGAGGTCGTGGCTAAGGCTTCGGACCGCGACGCGGAAGTCCTAAAAAAACAGATCACGTTCGTCGCCGACCGTCCCGGTCACGATGCTCGTTACGCGATCGACTGCAGTAAGCTGAAGCGCGAGCTCGCTTGGTCGCAGCGGCACGACATCGAGAGCGGCTTACTTGCGACGGTGCGTTGGTACTTGGAAAATCCGGAGTGGGTTGCGCGCGTGAAGAGTGGCGCGTACCGCGAGTGGTTAGACAAGAACTACAGCGGCCGCGGTTAGGTTGACCGAGGTCCCGGCACCCGTCGAGCGAGCTATGCCCCCGCGCATCGCTCTCTTGATCGTCCAAGTGGGGACGGCAGAGTCGCTCGAGCAAGTGTGGTCTCGGGTGCCCGAGTCGGTGCGGCCTCAGGTGGCCGAGGTGATGATTTTCGACGGTTCGACTCAGCGCGACGCGGGCTGGGTCAAATCCGAGCAATCTTTGCTGCAGGCAGAGACCGAGCTCAGCGTTTTTCGTGGCGGCGGCGATTTGGGCCGCGGCGGCGCTCAGATTCTCGGCTTCAAGCGCGCGATCGCGCGCGGTTACGACATCGTGGTCGTGCTGCGCGGTGATGGCCACGACGCGCCCGAGGCGTTGCCCGAGCTCTTGAGCCCGCTCGAATCGGGCGCTGCCGATGCGGTCTTCGGGTCACAGGTGCTGCGGGGCGGCGGTTTCTCGCACGGCGCAACGGCGCTCGAAGCCTTCGGAGACCGAGCGCTGTCCCGTTTCGAAAGCCTCATGCTCGGCACCTCGTTGAGCGAGCTCAATCCGGGCTATCGGCTGTATGCGCGCCGCGCGCTCGAGCGCGTTCCGTTCGAGAAGAACAGTCGCCGAGCGCAGTTCGATACGCAGATCATCATTCAGCTTCGTGGCGCGGGTCTACGTATCCTGGAAAAGCCGGTTGCGGTGCAAGAGCGCGCCGAACGTGGGCTCTCGAGTGGTCTTCAATACGCGGCGCAAGTGTTGAAATCGGTCGTCGACTACGAGCTGCACGAGTTCGGGCTCCGGCATCATCCGGAATACGTGGTGCCGCCGGCGCATACGATGAAACATGGTGCGTTGTCGTCGCATTCGCAGCTGCTGGAGCTCGTCGGCTTCGAGCCACGTCGGATCCTCGATATCGGTTGTGGCCCGGGCGAGCTCGGGCACGTGCTTCGGGAACGCGGGCACTACGTGTTTGGCGTCGATTGGTCGCCTCCGCGCTTCGCTCTCGACGCCTTCGTGCAGGCCGACATTAGCCACGGGCTGCCGAGCTCGATCGACGGCAACTTCGACATCGTGCTGCTCGCCGACGTGCTCGAGCACATGATCGAACCGATGAAATTGCTACTTGCCGCGAAGCAGCGGCTGAGTCCGGGCGGCTCGCTCTTGGTTTCGCTGCCCAATGCCGTGCATTGGTCGATGCGTGCCCAGCTCGCTGCCGGCCGCTTCGATTACACGAACAAAGGCCTGCTCGATCGCGGGCACCTCAGGTTTTTTACGCGCAACTCGGCGTTGCGCATGTTTCGAGATGCGGGGCTCGAGGTGCGGACGAGTCGGAGCACGCCAGTGCCATGGGAGAACGTGCTGCCGCGTGCGCTCGGTTCGACCGTCCGCGACAAGGCGGAGAAGGTCGATCACTTTCTCACGCGTTTACGCCCGAACTTGTTTGCGTATCAGCATCTGTTCCAATTGCGTGTGGCTGCCCCGGCGGGGTCGTGACGCTGCCGCGCAAGAGCCAAAGCCCGAACGCACACGCGAGGGCTGTCAGAACGAGCTGCGCGGCGTAGCTGACGAACACCATCGCCGCGCCCGACGAGACCAACGTCGCCTGCGAGAAGTAAAGCGCGAGACCCGAATAGATGGCGATCTGATACGCACCGAAGAAGCCCGGACCGGCCGGCACAATCGCGCCCAGGCCGAGTACGCCCAGCGACACGCAGGCTTCGGCAAAGGAACCCTGAATCCCGCAGCCGCGCATGAGCACCCATTGCCCGGCGAACGTCACGCCCCAATACGCGACGGTTTCGAGCGAGAAGCGGATGCCGTTCGCGCGCGACGCCAAGAAACTGAGACCGTCCGAGAGCCGTTCCAAGGTGCTGGTGACGAAGTTCGCCAACTTCGCGGACACGAGGCCGAGCACCGCCTGGGTAACGCGCCGAGCGAACGCGCGCGCGCCATAGAATACGGTCATGGCTGCGAATGCCCCCGAGAAGACCGAGAGCATGACGTAGACCGCACGTGGAATCGCCGAGACTGGTAGCGGCATGTTGCCTAGATGATCCGGCAGCGGCGAGATCGGCGTGGACGCCCAGAGCGCGACGGCGCTGACGAGCGTGAGCACGAAGCCGTCCACGACGCGCTCGGCTCCGGCCGCGCCGAGCGCTTGGAAGAAACTCACTTTGCCGTCGCGCGCCAGCAAATAGGGCCGCGCTGCTTCGCCCATGCGTAACGGCGCAAATAGGATCGCAGCGACGCCGACCATGCCGATACCGACGATGCGCCGCTCCGAGATATCGGGTGCGATCGGACGCAGCAGATACACCCAGCGGTGAGTCCGCAAGAACATCGCCGTCAGCGTGATGGCAGCGTACGTCGGCACCACCCAAGCTTGGAGCTTGGAGAAGGCGCTCCGCGGTGGCAGCAGCGGCAGTCCACCCTTGTGGAATAGCCACACGAACCCGCCGGCGATAACGAGCGATACGACCAAGCGCGGCGCATGCGCCCAAAGCGTGCGTAGGGCCCGAGTCGAGAGCGAAACTTCGGTATTCACTTGAGCGCCGAGGCTAGCATCGGTTTGGGGCTAGCAGGCGCCGGACGAACTACGGCCCAGTCGCCGGCGCCGCCGAGCTCTCCCAGCGCCCGTGCTCCCAAACGTAACGCACGCCATCCCAATGCCAGTAGCCGCGCAGCCAAACGGCGCTCGGGCTGGGCGGCGCGGGCGGCGCGTCGGCTCCGTCCTGCGGTGAGGATTGGGGAACGACCGGGCTCCCGTTCACTGGCGCAGCAGACGGGCCGCGCGCGGACTCAGGCGACGACGCGCGAGCCGAGCGACCGATCACGCAGCCAGGCGCTGAACCGACCATCAGACTCAGCGCGAGGAGTCGCTTCAGCGCGCTGAACCATGACATCCGTCGGCGATTCGTCATCTCTTTAGCCTGACCTCGTTGGGCTTCCATACGTGGGTGGTATAGTCATCATTCGAGTCGCGATGCAGCTCCGCTCCCAGATGTACTTGTTCGCCGTCCTCGCGTTCGCTCTCCCGGCACATGCGGATGGTCCGATTGTACACGAGTACATTGCGCCGGACGCGACGGAGGATTTGCGCATGGGCGCGACGACGCAGGACGGGCAGATGCCGGCCGCGATCGATACGCGGAGCGGCGTGCTGGCGGCGCCGGCCGAGCAGCGCAGTGCGCCGAGTCAGGTGGCGTACGGCGGGAGTGCGACGCCCGACAGCATCGACGCGAGTTACCGCATCGACCGTGACACGTCGCGGCCGGAGTCGGTGCGCTATGACGACCCGTTCATTCCCGCGGTGACGCCGTTCAAACGGCTGTATGCATACGACGCGCTGGACGAGGGGTTCGAGCTCGTCGTGCACGACAAGCTGTTACGCCCGATCGAGGTTGGTGGTGATGCGCGGCCGGACGAAGATCAATTCTACGGGGATTTGTTCGTGGACATCGTACCGGGCGTACCGGTGCGCATCCCGAGCGTGGGCCCAGGCGCGCGAGTGCTGGTCGCGCGCAGTGAGCCAGCGCTGAAGTTCGAGCTGGTGCGCGACGGCGCGGACAATTGGTTCATCGTGGGCGATGCGCGGCAACGGCTGCGCTTGGTGCTCGAACTGTCGATTCCGCGTCGTGTGTTCGGCTCCGAATTTGGTGACGCCTCGTGGGCCGAGCTGGCGCGCTCCGTACCGCCATTGCCACCCGCGGCGCGCGCAGCGGCGACGGACGTGCTGAGCTCGATGGGCATCTCGCAAAGCCAGCGCCCGCGGGATGCCGTGCGCGCCCTGGTCAATTACTTTCGCACCTTCGCGCCTTCGGACGACGCGCCGCACGCGGTGTCGGGTGCGGCGCTGTACTCGGAGCTCGCGCAGTCGCGAAAGGGCGTGTGCCGACATCGCGCTTATGTGTTCGTCGTGAGCGCTCTCGCCTTGGGTATTCCAGCGCGTTTGGTGCGCAACGAAGCGCACGCTTGGGTCGAGGTTTCGGACGGGCTGTCGTGGCATCGGGTCGACTTGGGCGGCGCGGCGAGCCACATCGACTACGAGCAACACTCGAGCGAGCATCAGCATCAGCCGCCCGCGGATCCGTATCAATGGCCACCCGGTAGCGAGAGCGCTCAAGATCTATCGGCGCAAGCGTCGAACGCGGGCCTCAAACCGGGAGCGTCTGGAGCACCCGCGAGCTCTGCCGCGCCGGCTCACGCGTCGCGTCCTCCTGCAGCGGCCGGCTCGGGCGCGAACGAACCGCCCGCTCAGCGCGATGATCCACACGTCTCGGCGGACGTTTCGGTGGCTGCAGAGGAGCATGAGCTGCATCGCGGTGCGCGCCTGCACGTTTCCGGCACTGCCCGCACGGATCAGGAGCTGTGCGCGTTCTCGCGCGTCGACATCGCGCTACGCGACAAGACTGGCGCCGAACATTGGCTCGGCGCGCTGGCGACCGATCAGAGCGGCAAATACGACGGTCGCGTTGCGCTCCCGCTCGAGCTCGAGGTCGGCGACTACTCGGTTGTCGCGTCGACACCGGGCTCCGCTCAGTGCCGCGGCAGTGCGCGCTAGGTCGCGGGACGGCCTGTAGCAACCGGGCCTCTGAGCAGTCATGGCATCGAGATCCGACCCTTCTTCCTCACCGAGTTCGCCGTCAGGCTCGCAGTTCGTTCGGAATGTGTGGCGTTCGGTCGAGCGGGTGCTGGCGCCGCTCGGCCAGGTGCCGCGGCCGGGGGCGGTCGCACTCAGCTGCGCCCTTGCCCTCGTGCTGCGTCTGTTCGTATCGCTCGCGACTCACGGTTCCAACGACATCGACACCTGGCAGCGGTTTGCTCATTCGGTCGAGGTCAACGGGGTACTACGCACCTACCAGCTCGAGCCCAAGTTCAATCACCCGCCCTTGATGGGTTATTACGGAGCGCTCGCAAACACGTTGGCTCGTGCGTTCCAGACGCGCTTCGACTTCGTGTTCAAGCTACTGCCGATCCTCGCTAGCACGAGCGCAGTGTTCATGGTCCAGCGCATCGCGCGCCTGAAGCTCGTCTGGTTGCTGCTCTTCGCGATCAACCCGACGGACGTATTGATCAGCGCGTATCACGGCAACACCGATTGCATCTGCGCCGCGTGCTGCCTCGCCTGCGTGCTGTTTGCGGATCGTGAACGGCCCCAGTTGAGTGGTTTTTTTCTAGGCGCGGCGATCAACGTCAAGTTGATCCCGGTCGTGCTGATCGCGCCGCTCGCGCTCAGCTTTCCGCCGCGAAAAATCTGGCGTTTTGGCGTTGCGCTCGGTCTGTGCGCACTGCCTTTCGTGCCCATTCTGCTCGGTGCCGCCGCGGCGTTTCAAAGGAACGCAATCGCCTACAACTCGCAGTCAGCCCGTTGGGGAGTGGGCCTGTTGGTCAACGCGTTGGACAGCCGACTGCAATCGCCGTCGCCCGTGTTGCAGTCCCTCGCGCTCGGTGTTGGCAAGCCGCTCATCTTTGGCTCGAGTGTCGTGCTTGGGCTCGTGCAGATGCGTACCCGTATCTTCACGCGCGCCGAGTTGTGCGCGATCGCGTTGAGCTGCTTCTTGGTCTTCGCGCCGGGCTTCGGAGTGCAGTACTTGGTCTACCCGTCGGCCTTCTTCGCGGCGACCCTGGCGCGCGGTGGCTTCCGCTACACTTACCTCGCGGGCGCGTTCGCGTTTCTCGTCTACGATGGCTATTGGACCGGGGGCTGGCCGGCGGTTTCGTACTTCAGGCCGCCCTTCGATTTGCGCAGTATTCTGGTGGGGTTTTTGGTTTGGATTTGGCTCGCGCGTTACCTCGCGGGTGCAGCAAAGCGCGTCTGTGAGCCGCTTTTTCTACGGCTCACACCCGACCGCGAGCCGTGAGCCGCTTTGCACTGGTGCATGCGTGGCTGCGTTGCGGCAGAAAGCTCGAGCTCCCGCTGGAGCCACCGAACGCGCTCAGGCGACGGACTTCTTCATGCGCTCGGTGCTGGTGATGAGGTCGCGGAGCGCGTGATCCTGGCGCCGCGCGGCTTCTTCGATTTGAGTCGCAGCAGTGAGCGCGCGTTCCGAGCCGCGAGCCTGCGAGCGGTGCGCAGAGTTCAGCTGGTTGACGAGATTGTTGATGGTCTCGATCGATTGCGTGATTTGCCGACTGCCACGTGATTGCTCTTGGCTCGAGCGCTCGACTTGCTGGCTGATCGTGCGCATTTTTTCGCCGCTCTTCATGATCAGCTCGGAGCCGCGCGCCTGTTGCGCGGTGGCGGCGGCGATCTGCTGCACGGTCGCCGCGATGCGGCCGATGGCGTCCGTGACTTGCTTCGAACCCTTGGCCTGCTCGACCGTCGCGCGGGCGATCGCGCGCACCATGTTCGTGCTCTTTTGCGAGCTCTCGAGGATCTTTTTGAGCGCGCGTTCGGCTTCGTTCGATACTTCCACGCCGCGGTCGACGTTTTGCGCGCCGCGCTCCACGGCTTGGATGGCGTTCTTGCTTTCGGCCTGAATCGTCTTGATCAGGTCGGCGATTTCCTTGGTACTGGCGCCAGCGCGCTCCGCCAAGTCTTTGATTTCGTCGGCGACGACAGCGAAGCCCTTGCCGTGCTCGCCCGCTTGAGCGGCGATGATCGCGGCGTTCAGCGCGAGCAAATTGGTCTGCTCGGCGACGTCGTCGATCACGTTCAGGATTTGACCGATGGCGTCGATGCGCGAACCGAGGTTCGAGATCACGGCCACGGCTTCCTGGCTGCTCTCCTTGATGCGGTAAATTTCGCCGATCGTCTTCAGAATCGCTTCCGCGCCGCGTTCGGCGTCTTGCGCCACTTCTTCGGACAGACGCGCCGTTTCATTGGCGTTCGACTGCACTTGGTCGATGGATACGTCCATCTCGTTCATGCTCGAGGACGTTTCCTCGGCTGTGAGCGAGAGCGCGTCGACGTTCTTTGCGACCTCTTTGATCGAGTAGGCCATCTCCTCGATCGAGGCGACCGTCTCGCGCACGCTGGCCGCGAGCTCGACGATGTTGCCGCCGACTTGCTCGTTCGTCGCCGTCATTTGCAAGACGGAAGAGCTCGACTCTTCGGCGTTCGCCGCGAGCACTTCGACGTGTTGCGCGATCTCGCGGAGGGCGTTGGTGACTTCTTTGACGTACTTTGCGGTCTCGTCGCTGGCATTGAGCTGGGCCGCGACGCCCTCGGTCAAGGTGCGAACTGCCGCAGACAACGATACGGCGGCTTCCTGCAGCTCGACCTCGTTGCGATTGCTGCGTGTGCTCAGTTCTTCGAAGGTCTGGTGCGCTTCTTGAAGATCTTGATACACCTGAAGCACGGCGAGCGGCGCGCCCAGCGGCGGTTCCGGCTTCTTGCCCTCGAGCACGCGCCGTACGGCGGCGCGCAGTGAGTCGAAGACCTCGTTGGACGCGCCTTCCGAAGGACCGGCGAGCACGGCGAGGGCCGCAGCCAAGAACACGATCGTGGCGCAGCCGTTTGGCCCGACCATGTTCAAGCGTGAGAGGACAGCGGCCAGGAGCGCGACCGCGCCGAGCCCGATGATGATGAATAACTGTCGCTGCGAAATGCGGATCATGCGTACGGCCCGTCCCGGAAAGAGCCGAGACCAATGAGCCTAACACTACTCGCAAAGCTCAACACCGGGCACCAGCCGCCGACGCTCGCTTCACGAGCAGCCAATACGGGCTCATTTCTAGTTATTTAACTCGCGATTCGTGTGCGGCGAGCCGTCACGGCTGGAGCGCTCGGCCGCCGCGCTCAGCGGCGCGTTGCCCCGGGGATTTCGCCGCGGCAGTGCCCTTTGAGGCAGCGCGGGCCGTGAGGTCATTGCCACAGGAACCCGGAGCTAGCGCTCCGGGCGCAGGGCCGGCCCGGGACGCCGCTGTGTCGGCCGCTCACGCGCTCGATTCGGGCGGGGCCTCTTGGAGCAGTGTGGGACCTGAAAGCGGTAGCTCCACGCTGAACGTGGCGCCCCCGGACGGGCCGTCCGCGTAGCTGATCTCACCGCCGTGCTCGATAGCGATGCGCTGCGCGATGGCCAGGCCAAGCCCGGTGCCTTCGGGCTTGTTCGTGGCATACGGCTCGAACAGCCGCGCGCGCATTTCGCGGGCCAGGCCCGGCCCGTTGTCGCTGACGACGAGGCGAATCTTGTCGCTGCCGACTGGACGCACTTCGACGTCGACGCGCGGGCTGGGGTTGCCCTTCGACTCCGCCGCGTACTGCGCGTTCTGAATCAGATTCGTGGCCAGCTGTACGAGCTGATCGCGATCCGCGTTGACTGGTGGGCAGTCCGTGCTCGAAAAATTCACGGGCGTGCCGTTGGCGTCGTGCAATTTCGCCACGCCGCGCAGCACCTCCACGATGTCGAGCGGCGCTGGGTTCGGCGCGGGCAGCCGCGCGAAGCGCGTGAACTCGCTGACGATGTGCGTGATGCGCTGCACCTCTTCCAGCACGGTGCGTGTGGCCTCGTCGAAGTACTCTTCGAACGCGGGGTCTTGGCGCGCGTGTAGGCGGCGTAGCGTTTCTACCGCCGCGCGGATCGGCGCTAGTGGATTTTTGATTTCGTGCGCGACGCGGCGGGCGATTTCACGACGGGCCGCGATGCGTTCGGTCGCAGCGAGCCGCTTGCGCAGCGCCGTCAAGTCGGCGATCGCGCGATTGAAGGCCGCGGCGAAGGCTCGAATTTCAGCGGCGCCGCGCGCGGCCACTGGCTTCGGTTCGCCGTGCGCCACAGCGCCGGCTTCGCGCGCCAATTCCACGAGGGGGCGCGAAAGGCTTCTCGAAAGCCAAAGCGAGAGCACGAGTGCCGCCATCAGCGTGCCGACGCCGATCAGCGAGATGGTCACGTCGAGATCTTCGAGTGACGAGAGCAGCGGCACGCGTGAACGGAATGCGCTGATATGGCGATGCCCGAGCTCGGGCAAATCCAGAATCTCGACCATGCGCTCTTCCGACGGTGCCAGCGTTTCGAAGCTCAAGCTGACGTTGTACGCGGCACCGATCTTGGCCAGCAGCGGCTCCAGATGCCGGGCCGCGTAAACGCCCACCCACGCGCCGTGATTTTCTTTCGAACGATGGACACAGCCATATTCTACGGCCAGCGGTGCCGTCGAGCGCACGCCGGCCTTGTCTGCGTGCTCGAGGTAGCTGACGAGCTCTGCGCCCGACGTTTGCGCGCCCGGTGTGCGAGCTCCCAGCACCTCTGCGGACGAGGTGACGACGTACAGCTCGTCGAGTCGCAACGCTTGCGCGAGCTCTGGTGTGCGGACACTGATGGCCAGCCGGCGCTGGTCGAGGTCGCCTGCTTCTAGGCCTACCAACGCACTGTCCACCAATGGGTCGTGACGACACAACGGCTCGGTGAGCAAGGGCAGGCCCTCGAGCTCGTCTGCGAGCTCGCGCCCGAGCGGCTGCAACGCCTGCGCGAACTGGTCGCGGAAGCGCTGCTCTTCACTGCGCCGCCACGCCTCCCGCACGCCGAAGCCGAGCGCAAAGATCGTGGCGAGGCTCAGAGCGCCGACGGCGAGGAGGAGGCGCTGCGCGAGGGTCACGTGCTTTTATGCGTTGCCAGAGCCGATTTCGCTCTTCGCGGCCGCGCACCGTGCGCAGATACAAATCTGGTTCTTCGCGTCACTCGGCACACGCGCGAGCGCGGCTGGTGCAATCTTGACGCTGAAGCACCAGCATTCGCTCTTGCCTTGGCTGAGCACGCATTCGTTCGGCTCACCACACGAGGGACAGATGTTCGAACTTGCCTCGGCGCCCATCGGACGGGCTTACGCTAGCACCTAAAGGGCCGCGCTTCGAGCATGCTCAGAGCAGCGGAGCGTTGTCGTAGTCACGAAGCAGGCCTCGAAAATTGTCGCCTTCGGGGATGCCCGAGGCAAGCTCGAGGCGAGCGATGTGTGCCACTAGGTAGCGCGCGGAGGCCGCAGCCACCGTGCGTTCGGCGCGTGAGAAGCGCTTGCCGCGCGCGGCTTGGTAGTCATCCAGGAATGCCTGGGCTTCGTCGGGCGTTGGCGTGAGCAGCGCTGGCACGTCCCATTGCGCAGTAAATTGGGCTGCGGCGCGCCCCGCGCACTCGGCTTCGGCAGCTGCGTGCAGTGAGTCCCAATCGTACACGGCGCACACGGCGTCGTCGCGGAAGCGCACGTTCTTCACGCCCCAATCCAAATGGGCCGCGCTGCGCGGCAGCTTGCTCTTCTTGATCACGCTCTTGGCGGCGGTCGCATGCGCGTCGATGAACCGCGTGTCGTCACTCTCGAGCTCGAGCTTGTGCCAGATGCGTTGTGGCGGAGGCCAGAGCGTCTCCAAGCGGGCAGGCGTCAGCGGTAAGTCGGTCGCGTCGAGCGGCGCGAGCAGGGCGCTGAGCTCTGCCAAACTGCGCGCCAATTCCCGGCGTACGACGGGCTCGTGCGCGTCCCGCCGATCACCGTCGAGGTAGGCGTAGAATGCGCCCCAGACCCCAGGCGCTGCCTCGAATAGCTCGCTGCGGATGCGTGGCGCGGGGTAGCCTTGAGACGCAGCGTTGCCCATGCAGCGGTGCATCGCCGCGAGCTCTCCGTGCGAATAGCTGCGATTGAACAGCTTGAGCACCGCCGGCTCACCATTTTCGAGCACGATGCCGAACACGGCACCGACGCTCTTGATCGCGAACAGTGCGCCGCTGTAGCCGGTGCCGAGCTGCGCGTCGCTGAGCTCGCCGACCCAACGCTCGATTTCCTCGTGGTTACGATCGCCGACGAGCGTCGCGAGATCGTCCTTGTACGCGCGATCTCGAAACTCCTCGGCCAAGATCTCGGCCAGCGGCAGGACCCGGCGACCGCGCACTACGGCATCCATCGCCGGCAGTCTCCGGAGCAGGCGCCACTCGCGTCAATGCTCCCGCGTGTGGAAGCGTTAAAACCTGGCGATTTCCGGCATTCAGCCGCGCGGCAAATCGCGAGCTTGCGTCGATTTACGGTATCGAAGCGGCGACGTCTTCTTCAACGACAGAAACTGACGATTGAAGTTGGACAGGCTGCCGAAACCCGTTTCGATCGCGATGTCGGTGATCGCGCGCGACGTTTCACCGAGCATCCGACACGCTTGCTCGACGCGCACTTCCGCGAGGTACTTCACGAACGTCTTGCCGAACAGGCGGGGGAAAGCGCGACCGAAGGTGGCGCGTGACATGCCGAGCGCGCGTGCCGCGCGGTCGAAGGAGAGCTCGGGATTCTGAGCGTGCTCGTGCACGTAAGCCAGGAGCCGCGCCGCGGTTTCCGCGGAGCCCGTGTCACTCGTGCCTGACAGATCCGAGAGCGCGAGCTCGCTCAGCTGGGAGCTCTCCGCGAGCTCGGCCAAAATTCCGAGTAACCCGGCGTAGCGATCGAGTGGGCGCACGCGCTCCGTGAACAACACGCGCATGGCTTCAACCGTGCGATCTCGTGCGGAGCCGTGGATGCGGAGCCCGCGTTGAGCACGCTGGAAGAGCGAGCGCAGTGGTCGGAATGTCGCGGTGGTTTGAATCGAAGTGGCGATGGATTCGGGCAAAAATTGGATGACGCGCGCCTCGGCGTGCCCACAAAAGCCGAGCTCGGTGAGCCAGCAATGTGGCGTCTCGCCGCCGATCAAACACAGATCACCGTCGGCGAACGGCTCGATGCTGTCGCCGACGTAACGAAGACCGCTGCCGCGGACGATGTGCGTGAGCTCGAGCTCGGGATGAAAGTGCCAGGGGTACTGCAGCCCCTTCGCTGACACGTCGCGGAAGAAGATGCCGAGATCACGATCGTGGTTGACGTGCTCGTACAGCGCCCGCTTTGCGCTACTCAGCGTCGAAACGGAGCGCTCGCCATCACGCTCGCTCCTGGCCACGTGATTGTCACTGAGCGGCGTGAGCGAGCTGACGCGTAGAGACAGCACGGGCATGCCCAAATGACTAGCATGAAATGCACCGGAACGCGGCGGCACAGACTTTCTGAATGGGCTTAAGTAAAGCGATTTTCCCGTAGGAATCGCCTGCTGCGCTGAGCTGGAACCGGTAACAGACCAGGATCGATCGCCGAGCATTCGGCTCGATTTCGGAGTTCGCTCGGTTCTGGCGCGTCGCGTCGTGAGCGCGAAGCGCGGCCGTCTAGCCGAGCAGCGCGCAGAGCTTGTCTACGGCACGAAGCACTGAGCGATCCGTGGTGACGGTCGCGACGTTTTCGAGCGCGACCCAGCGCGCGTCGGCGACCTCTTCCGATCGCTCGAAGTCGCGAGTGGTGGCGACGAACGCGAAGCGCACGTCGAAGTGCTCGTGTCGAGGTTCATCCTTGCGCGCTGGAATGGCGTGAATGTCCACGTCGAAGAGCGCGCCGCTCGCGGTCAGAGGCTCGAGCTCACTGAGCCCCACCTCTTCGGCGACCTCGCGCCGCGCCGCGGCTTCGAGATCCAGATCCGCCGCGTCGACGTGGCCGCCCGGCTGCACCCAAATGCCGAGCTTGCGGTGGTGGATCAAAATGAGCTCGCGTCGATTCGGACTCAGCACGAATGCACTGGCGGTGAAGTGCCCTGGCTCGTAGTGAGACCGCGCGCAAGCTGCCTCCGCTCGCGTGAGCTCGAACATGCGAGCGACGAAGCCTCGCTCGCTCGCGTCACTCGGTTGGTAGCGGTTCAGTTGCTCGCGCAGTGCGGACAGGCGCATCCCGGCGCACTACCCTGACGCCCGACACGCTCGCAAGGGTCAGCTCAATGCCCGGAAAAGCGGCGCGAAATCCGCGCACCGAGCAGGGGCTGGTCGAGCGCGCCCCGCGCGGCGATTGACGGTTGACCAGCGCCGGGTTCTGTGGGAGATACGCCGCTCCTTTTCGGCGTTTTCTCCGTAAAGACGGGTCATTAGCTCAATTGGTAGAGCAGTGGATTCTTAATCCATTGGCTTCAGGTTCAAGTCCTGAATGACCCACTGGTTTCATTGAAGAATTTGTCGCCCGGTCGCTCGGATGGAGACAAAGGAGACAGCGTGGAGACCGATGCGTTGTCTCCACGCTCCAGCGCACGCCGGTTCAAATTCTGAAACCGCGTCTGCAGTGATTTGCACCGAGCGGGACTCTCGAGGCGCGGCCAGGTTCACGAGAGTCGGCGGACCTCGATCGTGGTGTGGGGCACTCGCTGTCCCTCGCGGTGGATGCGCAGCCATGGGCGAATCGTGTCGATAGCCTCGTCGAGTGTGCGTACTTGCACGACGATGTAGCCACCGACGAGCTCCTTGGATTCGGCGAACGGACCGTCGAGCACGAACCGTTGCGCCGCGGACCGACGAACGCGCGTGCCCTTCGTGCTCGGCTTGAGCCCTTGACCGTCGATCATGGTGTTGGCTTCGATGAGCGGCGCGCAATATGCGTCCATCCGCGCGCTCGATTCGGGCGTCGGCGCTTCGGGGGCGTCGAGGTGGGACCGGATCAGCGCGATGTACCGATGCGTTTCGGGCTTACGCACCGGCGGCGGTGGCGCCCCCGGCGGATTCGGATCCGGTGGCGCGCCGAAGTCCTGAGGCGTGAACGACTCGCGGACCTCGAGCGTGCCCTCGCCGCCTGGCGCATTCTTCGCGAGCTCCACGGCCGCTTCACGCGAGGGCATGTCGACGATCCAGATCGCACGCAGCGCCGAAACCTCGCGCGCAACGACCGCCGGCGACTCGCCGTACTCGGAGATCGTGGCGCCCTCATCAAGGAGCCGCTCGGCTCCAAGCACATTCACGCGCTGATGCGTGAGGTGTGCAGAGATCTCAGCGATGTGGGCCTCGTGCGCAGAGTCGCCGATCAACGTCATCATGAGCTTCATGCCTTACCTCCGGCGGCGAGCATACTCATGTCAGCGCCTCGTCAAATAGTGGACCGCGATGACACCCGAGCCAAACGTCTTCGACGAGCGCAGCTCGAGCCGCGCGCGCTTCTCGCGCTCCCCGAACAAGGACAGTCCGCCACCGAGGATCACTGGCTGCAGCGTGAGCCGCCACTCATCGACGAGATCCGCCGCCGCAAGCGCGCGTGTGAGGGTCGGGCTGCCGAAGATCATGATATCGCCACCTGCCTTTTGCTTCTCGGCACTCAAGGCGCTGACGATGGCAGCGCCGACCACACGCACACTCGGATCCTTCGGCGCGGCCAACGTGCGAGACGCAACGATCTTCTTCACGCCTTTGTACCAACGCGAGTGACTCTTCGCGTGCGCGTCGGCATCGGGCGCGTCACCCGCGGTAGGCCAGTAGCCCTCCATCATTTCGTAGGTGACCCGTCCATATACGGCGAGATCCACGTTACCGAAGAGCGGATACGTATAATCGGCGAGCTCTTCGTTGAAGACGACGAAGTCCATGCCCCCACTGGGATCGGTCATGAAGCCGTCGAGAGAGATGTGAGCGAGAGAGATGAGATTGCGCATGTTCAGTTCTGCCTTTCACTCGGCTGACGAATGGCCCTCCGAGCGATCGACTAACGATCGCAAAAAAAAATCACGAAGCTAACCTGCTGGAATTTCGTGGTTTCCTCCGGGACGCCGCCCTGATGCGGCCGCTCCGCGTCCTTTGCCGCGCATGACCCAAGGTGCAGTTCTCAGCCTGCGATGCGTGTTCGTCCCGTCCTTCGCGGCCTCTGTCGAAGAGCTCATGTTCTCGGACTTTCCAGTCGAATTGTCCAGTTCGGGATAGCCGGCCGGGGCGCGCCTGTCCTTGAGCACGCGCATAGGCTCGGTGCAAACACGCGAAACCGAAAATAACTGAGCCGTTCGCGGCATTTTCCGTGTTTACGCTACGAATGACCGGTCTTTGCCGCTGGCTGAGCTTACTGCTGCTGGTCTCGAGTCCCGCTTGCGGTGACTCCCACGACGCCGCGCCTCGGCAGTTGTCCGAGAGCGACTCGCCGCCAGTTTCCGCGGGCATCACCTGGCCTGTCGATCAGCTGCTGCCGAGCTTCCCGACCCCGGCGCCGGTGCAGGATCTGATCATCCTGACTGCGCAGCCTATGCACTGGGAGGCGGAAGGCCCGAGCCTGTCACACAAGACGGGCCGACTCGAAACCGACGGTTGGCTGTGTCAGGTGGGCATCGACCAAGCCAACGATCACATGATCTACGGCCCGTACGACACGACCGTGCCAGCAGGACCGAACACAGCCGAATTCCGAATCAAGACCGACAACAACACCGCCGATGATCAGCCCGTCGTCTCCATCGACGTGAACGACGACACGGCGGGTCAGGTGCTGGCCACCCAAGTCATCACGCGCAAGCAGTTCACGATTGCTGGCGACTACGTGACATTCTCCTTGCCATTTACGCTGAGCGAGGACAACCACTCGCTGGAGCTGCGCGTGTTCTGGTACGGCGCCGCGTACACCAAGGTGGATTGGGTCGGTGTGGATCGCAGCCAGTCAGAAGACGAGCTGGCCCTTTTTTCTTCACTTAAGGGCATCGTCAATGCCAAGCAACCGCGCATCTTTTCTTATGAAGGGGATGCCCTTGCCGAGGGGCCATACACCTGGCTGCAGTCGCTCGGCCTGACGTGGAACGAGATTTCCAACGACTGGGATCTGATCGCCAAATACCGAAGTGAGCTCTCGGGCATCGTCGTTTACGACAATGCGTTGCCGGACACGATTAACCTGGCCACCACGCTCGCCGGTGGCCAGCACGCGCTCGTCGTCGCGCCAAGCCTCGTCGCGCGCCTGACGGGAGCTCCCTATAATCTGCCGATTCTTCAGGATTTTCGCGGGAAATTTACCGATAAACTGGCGGTTTACCAAACGCTGCACGACACCTATTGGCCGACTCTGACGCACCGCTTGGCGTTCGGGCTGGACCCCACCGGGGTCAAGGCGTCGGTTCGTGAATATGCCACTGCACTCGGCGCCGCGTCACTGTGGTTGGATCCCGAGGTGCCCAGCGAAGCGCAGCTGCTCGATCTATTTTTGTCTTCGATGGGGCCGGGTGCTCGTTGGATGGGCTGGTGGCCGTCGGAAGGCCCCGGGGTCACCGAGGCGTCGAAGTACGGCGTTGTCACGATCGCCAGTGACTTTGCCACGAACCTCACTCTGCACAGCGGCATGCCGCGCACGATTCACGTGCAGCCGATGCCCAATAGGCCCGCTCTCGAGAACAAGCTGTACGTCGCGTTCATCCTCAGCGACGGGGACAACCTGCAGTACGTCGAACACCTGATGCGCAAGCTGTGGAGCAATCCGGATCGCGGCAAAGTGCCCATGGGGTGGACGGTATCGCCCGCGATGGTCGACGCGATGCCCGGCGCCCTAGACTACTTCTGGACGACCGCCACGCCCAATGATTGTCTGCTCTCTGGCCCGTCGGGCTATGGCTACACGTATCCCAACCTGTGGACTGACGCGACGCAGCTCGACCAATTCATCGCCAAGACCGAGCAGTACAACGAGCGCGCGGGCCTTCGGATCATCACGGTCTGGAACACCATCGTCGGTGGCATCAACGAGAACGTCGGCGAGAGCTACGCCAAGAATGCGCCCTCTTTGCTGGGTGTGACCGCCCAGAATACCGGGGGCGGGCTGACCATCTATGACAACAGCTTGCCGGGCATGGCGCTGTCTTGCAATTACTGCACTGATGAACAAGCGATGAAGGACTTCATCGCTTCTTCTGCGCAGGGTTGGGACGGCAGCGAGCCGCGTTTCTTGATCATCCAGGCTCAGCCCTGGCAAAACGTGCAACCGACCAGCTTCATGAACGTCGCCAACTCCCTGAGCAGTGACTACGTGGTGGTGCGCCCCGATCACATTTTCCAGCTGATTCGTGAAGCGAAGGGCCTGCCGCTCAATCCGCTGAACAGTTACGCGATCACTGCCACTGCTGACGCAAACGGTGCAATCAGTCCGAACGGCGTCGTGATGCTCCAGCAAAATGCCAACCAGACTTTCACGTTTGCGCCGAGCCCTGGCTACTCCGTGGGCGCGGTGTCGGTGGACGGCGTGAGTGTCGCAGTCGGCTCGTCCTATGCCTTCGTGAACGTCACCACCAACCACGCGATCGACGTGGCCTTCGCAAGCGCGACTACACCGGATTCCGGCACGAGTGGCGCAGGCATGAGCAGCGCGGGTGCGATCGGAATCGCTGGCTCAGGTGGCGTGGGCACAGTCGCAGGCGGAGCTGGGTCTGGCGGTGTAAGCAACGCAGGCCCGAGCAACGGAGTGCAGGGAGAGGACGAGTCGGGTCAATGCGGATGCCGGATGCCGGGGGCGCCTGCTTCGATGTCCGGGGTGTGGAGCGCTCTCGGGCTGCTCGTGCTGGCGCAGCGTCGACGAGCGCGTCGGCGTCGGTCGCGGAGCTCGGACTGAGCGCGCGGGCTCAAGGTGCTGAGTGACAGATTTGCCGCCGGGAGCCTAGGGTTGAACTGGAGCTCCAGCTCGACGGCATCTTCGACCGTGACGCGAACGTGATGTGAGGGCGACGGGCGCGGCGTATTCGTCGCGAGAACGCCGGCAGTATTGGTAACTCCCTCAGCGTGGCCCGGCGACACGTCTGACGTCGCGCGATCGGATTTGTGGTGCGATCGGCCGCGTCCTATGGTGACGCCGTGCTTCGACACTCGGTCGATCACCTGTGGTGTGATCGACCCGCCGACGCGCTGGCCGAGCCGCATGTAGCTGAAAGGATTCCACCCATGTCTGCGCAACATCCTCTTCTATCGGGCTTCGGCGCGAAGACCACGACCCGCGAGGTGATCGGGGAGCAACGCCTCGACGGCGCGACCGCGATCGTTACTGGTGGCTACGCCGGCATCGGTCTCGAAACCGCGCGCGTGCTCGCCGCCGCAGGTGCGGAGGTGGTCGTGCCCGCGCGCGACATCGCGAAAGCGATGGCCGCGCTCTCGGGTCTTGCGAACGTCACCATCGACGAGCTCGATCTCGCCGTGCCGGCCACGATCGATGCGTTCGCGGTCCGGTTCGGCGATCGACCGCTGCACCTGCTCATCAACAACGCCGGCATCATGGCCGCGCCGCTATCGCGCGATGCTCGTGGGCTCGAGTCGCAGCTCGCGGTGAACCATGTCGGTCACTTCCGGCTGTTCGCGCGCCTGCTCCCCGCGCTGCGACGTGCCAACGGCGCGCGTGTCGTCGCGTTGTCGTCGCGCGGTCATGTTCGCTCCGCCTTCGACTTCGAGGACCCCAACTTCGAACATCGCCCCTACGACAAGATGGTCGCGTATGGCCAGTCGAAGACCGCGAACGTGCTGTTCGCCGTCGAGGCCGACCGGCGCTATCAGGCCGACGGAATCCGTGCGTTCTCGCTCCACCCCGGGGCGATTCTCGAGACCGATCTGGCGCGCAACTACGACCCCGAGGAGCTGAAGCTGGTCGTCGAGCGCGCCCGCCGGATCGGCAGCTTCAAGACCCTCGAGCAGGGGGCCGCGACGACGATCTGGTGCGCAACCAGCTCGCAGCTCGCGGGCCTCGGCGGCGTGTACTGCGAGAACTGCGACATCGCACCGGTCAAGACCGAGGGTGACGACGGCGTCCGGCCCTACGCGATCGATCCAGCGATCGCACAGCGGCTGTGGGCGTGGAGCGAGCGTTGGCTGTCGTAATCCTGCGCACGGCGAACGGGTGAGCCCAGTCGCTGAGGGTCACCGCGACAACGACTCAGTCAGAACCGTTCGCTGTCGTTTTGCGGCGCCTGCGGCCAGGCCTTCGAGGGCTGACCGTTGATCGTGGTGCCGCCGTACGCGAACGTAGGGACCGCAGAGAGCATATCGGCAGGGAATGGAAGCGTCGGCGTGGTCGCTTTGTCGAGCGCCGCGACGTGCTCCGGGGTGAGCTTCACGCTCAGCGCGCCGACGTTGTCATCGAGCTGATCCATGGTGCGCGCGCCGATGATCGTCGACGTGACGCCGGGCCGACTCTGAACCCATGCGAGCGCGATGCGCGGCACGGTCGTGCCAAGCTCCTTCGCGATCTTCTCCATGATGTCGAGCAGGTCGAAGGTGCGGTCATCGAGGTAGTTTGTGACGCGCTCGCCGCGCCCGGCCTCGTGCTTACCCCTGTCGGCGCGCTTGTACTTTCCACTCAGCGCCCCACCTCGCAGCGGACCCCAAGGCGTGATGCCGATACCCAGCTCCTGCGCCATCGGGACTAGCTCGGCCTCGACCGTTCGCTGCAGGAGTGAGTATTCGATCTGCAAAGCGATGAGTGGGGCCCACCCACGGAGAAGCGCGATTGTTTGCGCCTGCGCCACCTTCCAGGCGGGAGTGTCACTGAACCCCAGATACCGAACCTTGCCTTGCTCGACGAGCGTATCGAGCGCGCGCATCGTCTCCTCGACGGGCGTGGTCTTGTCCCAAGCGTGAAGCCAGTAGAGGTCGATATAATCGGTTCGCAAACGGCGCAGTGATTCCTCGCACTGGCTGATGACGGCCTTACGATTCGAGCCGCCGCCGTTCGGGTCGCCAATGAATAGGTTCGTCACGAACTTGGTCGCGATGACGACGCGGTCTCGCTTCTTCCGATCGTGCGCGAGGTGCTCGCCGATGATCGCCTCCGAATGACCCTTCGTGTACCCGTTCGCGGTATCGATGAAGTTACCGCCGCGTTCGATATAGGCGTCGAGAATGCGCGTCGCGTCCTCCGGCGCCGAGCCCCAGCCCCATTCCTTCCCGAACGTCATCGCTCCGAGGCAGAGCGGGCTGACGCGGAGACCAGAGTGTCCAATCGTTACGTAGTGAGCGAGCGACATCGATCGCTCGTAGCGCGGCGAAGGTCGAGCGTCGAGCGCCCTCGTGCCGCTACCGAGAACACGCAGGGCACCGAGACCTCGGCACTCGCGCGCGGTATACGGCATGGGCTCACGTGCTCGGGGCCGAATACGCCGAACTATCCGCGCGCTTGCACGCGGGTCGCGCGAGCGACATTGACGCCTATGGCGCGACGAACGCACCCGAGTTCTTCGCCGTGGTCACGGAAATGTTCTTCGAAAAATCGCGCGCGTTGAAAGCGCGGCATCCGGACCTCTACGCCGAGCTCGCGGCGTTCTACCAACAAGACCCCGCGGCGCGCTGAGTGCGAGCGTTCGGATCAAGTACTCTAGCGGTGTTGTTGACGGCTCCGGATGCCAGCGGTCACCTCTACCCGGGGAGCGAGGCCGAGTTCTCGTATTGCTGGGCGATTTCGGAATCGTTGGCGTTCACCGAGTCCGAGTGGGCATGTCCATCGATACGAGCCAATGGAGTAGACTCCCATGGAGTCGCGGAAAAACTACCTATAGACGCAGCAAAGCCCGTGTGATGATGCTCCGGGAAAATGGTGGTATTGGGCAGGGCTAGGCCGCTTACTCAACTGGGATGACTGCCCATGTTCGATCCAGGGAATAGCAACGTGATTGTTCAACGCGGGCCGCATTGGGTGTGGATCGGCATGCTCCCGTTCTTGTTGCTGCAGGCTTTGGGCGTTGGGTGTGGTAACTCGTCATCCCCGGATCCGCGCACGGGCGTCAGTATGGGCGGGGGCGGGGCGACTACGAATAGCGCCGGGGCTGGCGACGGGGGTGCTCCGGTCGACGATTGCAGCAATGGGAGCGTGACCTGCGCGCCCCACGCGACGTGCGTGCCTGCGGGCACCCAATACGAGTGCGTGTGCAACGACGGCTTCGTCGGTGATGGTTCGGTTCAGTGTAGCGTGCTGACCCAACTAGCCGTGTGCGGCGACAAGACTTGTCAGGCCAGCGAGAGCTGTAGCACCTGCCCCGCGGACTGCGGCGCCTGCCCGGCGGTCTGTGGGGATGGCACTTGCCAAGCAAGCGAGAGTTGTAAGACCTGCTCGGCCGACTGCGGTGCGTGCATGCCGTCTTGCGCCGGGATCGATCCCGGCACCGAGTGCGCGGTGTTCCCCTCCTGCGGCTGCGCCGTCGGCTCGATGTGCGTCCCCACGACGACGTCGGGCAGCGGCCACTGTGTCCCGGCCGGCACCGCCCACGAAGGCGATGGGTGCATGACCAATTCCGATTGCGCTCCGGGTCTGGGTTGCAACACGACCATGTGGGGGCAAACGATCCACGTCTGCGGTCAGATAGTGGCCGCCGCGGTGATGTCGACATGCAACGCGGGGACGCTCGGCATCGATGGCACCGCAAACGAAGTGTCGGGCCTCGCGGTGTGTGGCGTGGATTGCGATCCGGCTCACCCACAGAGCCCGCCGGCTGGGGGTTACCTCGAGCCGTGTGGTCCCGGGGTCGCGTGCCGCTCGGCCTCCATAGGTGATATCGAAGGCGACTTTTGCATGTACCCGGCAGGAACCACCGCCCTCGGTGGCGCCTGCACGAAGGATAGCGACTGCTTGGTGGCCGCCGAGTGCGTCGCCAACCAAGGCAGCAGCGGCGGGGCCTGCCGCAAGGCCTGTGGCTCGAACGCCGACTGCACGGGCCAACCGGCATTTGCGCATGCGACAGGGACGCCGAGCACGTGCTCCGGCGATCCTGACGGCTTCTGCTGGTGATGCTTGGAGCAGCCATCAGGGATGGCTTCTAGCTTTTAGCAGTCTCCACACGTGGGTGCGCTTGGTACATTGGGGGGGGCGCTACGCTTCGGCAAGCGCGCGGTGGACTAGCGAAATGCAGGCCGACCCTTCGCCGACTCCGGCAGCGACGCGTTTCGTGCTGCCGGAGCGCACGTCTCCGACGGCGAATACTCGAGGCAAGCTGGTCTCGTACTCGGCCTTTGGGCGCACGCCGACGACGGACACGTCACCGCCTGCGCGCGCTTCGGCGCTCAGGTTGTAGCCGGTTAGGATGAAGCCTTTTTCGTCGAGCTCGAGGCAGCGCTGCAGCCACTCGGTGTTCGGCTTTGCGCCTGTCATCGAAAACACATGCTGAATGGGCAGGGCGGTGCGCGTGCCGGTGGCGTCGCGCCACACGACGCTTTCTAGGCTTTCTGCGCCGTTCAACTCGACGATCTCGGTGCGTGTATGGAGCGTGACGTTCGAGCTCTCCTCGATGCGCCGAATCAGGTAGTTCGACATGCTGGCGGCCAAGCTCTCGCCGCGGATCAAGACGTGCACGTGGCGCGAGGTCTGTGCCAAAAATATGGCGGCTTGCCCGGCCGAGTTGCCTCCGCCCACCACAATCACTTCGTCCGCGGCGCAACGCTGCGCTTCGAGGAAGGTAGCGCCATAGTACACGCCGGCCCCTTCGAAGCGCTCGAGGTTCGGTAGCTCGAGTCTTCGATACTCGGCACCCGTCGCGATCACGATGGCGCGTGCCGAAAAGCTGCCGCCGCCCTCGACTTCGACGCGATACGGCAAACGGTCGCAATGCAAGCACACGGCACCCTGCGCGATCGCGAGCTTCGCGCCGAATTTCTCGGCCTGAGTCAGCGCGCGTTGCGCCAGAGCCTGTCCCGAAATCCCCGTCGGAAAGCCGAGATAGTTCTCGATCTTCGAGCTGGAGCCCGCTTGTCCTCCGGGCGCGGTTGCTTCCAACACGAGCACGTCCAACCCCTCCGAGGCGGCATAAACTGCCGCGGCAAGGCCTGCCGGACCCGCGCCGACGATGACGACGTCATGCTTCGCCTCGGGATCGATGGCTTGGTTGAAACCGAGGCACTCGGCGACCTCCGCGTTCGACGGATTCTTCAGTACCTTCTCGCCGCGGCAGATCAAGACCGGCAAATCAGCGACGCTCACCTTGAATCCGTCGAGCAACGCGGGGACGTCGGGCTCGGTGTCGATGTCGATGTAGCGATGCGGATGACCGTTGCGCGTGAGGAATGCCTGCACGCGCAACGTGGCCGCCGACAGGCGCGAACCGATCACGATCGCGTCGCCCATGGCACCCTGGAGCAGTCCCACGCGCCGTAGGATGAACGCGCGCATCAAGACTTCACTCAGATCCGAGTCGGTCTGCATCAAGTTTCGAAACTGCGGCAACTCGACACGAAGCAGACGCGATGGTTTCGTGACCCGGCCCCGAACGAGCCCGCGCCGGCCCGCCAGCATGCTCATCTCACCCGTGAAATCGTGCGGGCCGTGCACGATGATGGGCTCTTCTTCGGAGCCGTTCGGATGGACTACCGTGATGGCTCCTTCCAGGACGACGAAGAATGGTATCCCGTAGTCTCCCTCGTCGAAGAGGAGGCTGCCCTCGGGGAGCTCAACGGTCGTCGCCACGCGCGCGACGCGCGCCACCTGCGCGTCGCTGAGCGTCGGGAACATCTGTGCGCGCCGATTGAGCAAGACATCCGACGTCGGCGGAGCGCTGGACCGTGCGGGCATCATCCCTCCGATAGGAATTGATCATCGGCGTAACAGTAGGCCCAGGTCTCCCCGACTTCGCCGGAGGCGATCAGCGGGTGATGGCTCTGCTTGTAGTGAGCTGTTGCGTGCCGGTGCGGCGAATCGTCACAGCAGCCGACCTTGCCGCAGCTCAAGCAGACCCGCAGGTGCACCCATTGGCCGCCAATTTTCAAGCATTCTTCACAGCCCGGCGGCGGCCGATGGATGGTTTTCGGGGTGCTTTCTGTGACGTGTTTGCATGGATGCGAAAAGTCGATTGGCGCGTCGTGCATGCTGTCCTCCTGTACTGAAGCTGGCTCCGCAATATGAGGCGCGAAACCGGAAGGTCTAGTGCGATTCGCCAGCTGTCAAGCGCCAGCGAGCGCGCGTGGTTTCGGCGCTATTGCCGCAGTCCCAATTTTGAGTACGCCCAAGCGCGCGGCGAGTGAACGGAGCGCGTCGGCCGGTCATCGGGCTCGAGGTTGCCCTTCATTGGCATCGACAGCGGTCGTGCTCACTGACCAATTGCGGTCGTCGTGATGCGCATTGCCATGCGCTCGCGCTCACTGAGGTCGATTGCAACACCACGAGGCTCGCCAGTACCCGAGAACCACTCAGAGAGCGCTGCGCTTAGCACTGGCCGTTAACTTGCACTGCGACTGGTTGCGAAGCGCGGCTAACAGAGGAAGCATAAACATGTTGATGATGATTCTGATCGTGGTCTTGGTTCTTGCACTGCTTGGCGGCGCCACTGGCCATTCGCGCTACGGCTATGTGGGCTGGTCTCCCGCCGGCATTTTGATCGTCATTCTGCTGCTATGGTTTTTTACCGGACACCGTGCTTGACCGGCTGTCGCCGCCAACCGCGCCCTGCTTCGCCTGTGCAGCCTGTGCGGAGCGAGCCGACTCGTGAAAGTGGATCGCACGCCAGCCGTCTGAAGTTCGATGGAAGACAATACTGACATGACCGATCGGCTCGTACATGGCAGGACGCCCCTTAATCTTGACGCTAGAGCGGGAAGTGAAGAAGGCGATCGCCGTGTCGCCGAGCACGTCAATCTGCACGTCATCGAGAGCCTTTGCCGAAACTCCGTCTAGATGTTCGGGCAGGGTGGCGAGGTAACGCTGGATAGCGGGCCAGCCGTAGATTGGCTCTTCCTTTTCCTGTGCGACATAGACCAACGGCTCATGCTGGCGGTCCCAGATGGAGGCGAGCTGCTCCGGGTCAAGATGGAGAAAGCCCAGGCGGTGCGTCTCCAGCAAAGCCGTAACCGCTTGCCGAGTTTCGTGTTCGTTGCTGGTCGGCGATTTAGGCGACGCGGTGTTTGTCGCGGTCTGGACAAGAGCAGTCATGAGCGGTCCCTTTCAACGTGGCCCCGAATCGGAGGCGACCAGCACGTTGCAAGACTCGAACCGCCTTGGTATGGCTACTTCGCAAACACTCAATCGCGAGTTTTATGAACCGATGAGCTCGGTTAAGAGCTGCAAGTAAGCAGGCATGGCGTCCAAATCCGCGCCGGCCAGCGCGTTGAGCTCAGTGGACCTGGATGTAATCGAGGTTGGTGCCGGCATCGCCCGGGTCGTTGGAAAGCATGAGCGTTGCACCGGCGGGGATCGTGACCGAGACGGTTTTGGTTGCGTACGTCGTGCTCCAACTATTGGTCGTCGGAAAGGTGATGTCCTGATTCTTCGTGCCGTTGACGTACAGGCTGAGCTTTCCAGGGTTTAGCATCGTGCAATAGCGGATATCGAGACTCGTCCCGGCAAGCACGTTGCTGAACGTGACCGAAGAGCCCGGGCTGATGTTGGTCACCTCCGACCCGCCCGAGGCCGAGCTGTCGCCCGATGCGACGCAGGCGTTGAGCGTGGCATTTTCGGCCTCGTATTTGCCCATTTCTGCGGGCGTCTTGGAAGCGATGCCCAGGCTCAGCGACGAATCCGGCATCAGCTTTTGATCCTGGTTCGCCGTGCCGGTGACATGGGAAAAGGTGTAGCTGGCGAATGGCTTGCTCTGCCGCTCGATCACGTAGATACCGCCCGCTGTAGTGTTGAAATCGATTTCACCTGCCGACGACGTGCTGAGCACGGAGTTGTCGCTCATCTGCCGCACGTTGACTGCGCTCGTGCCCCAGGGGTTGATCACTTTGATCGGGTTACCGAGCACGCTCTTGATGCCGACGTATTTGATGTCGTTGGCTTCTTTCTCAGAGCTGACCAGAAAGCCGCCCTTGGCCAATAGCGTGAAGCGGCTGACAAAGGCGTTGTCGCTCGGTAGCGCGGGAAACACACGGATTTTATCGTTGTAACTCTGGAGCAGGGCCTCGTTCAGCGCGATCACGTTCACGCCCAAGAATTCGAAGACACCGTTGGTGTTGTTCGTGCCCCCGTTCGGATAGCTCTGGTAGCGCTGAAGCATCGTCTTCATGCCGGCCATCGTGTCGTCGCCTAGGCCCAGGCGAGCAGCTTGCACGGCGTCGTTCGACCAGATGTTCTGGTAGGGATTCGGTCTGGTGTTCCACGTGCTGACGGCCATCTGATAGTCCGGCGCGTCGATGCCCGTCATCCCGTACGGCCAGATCAATTCGCAGGCCACGTTCTCGTCATTCATCATCTGCGAGATCGGGGGCTGATGCGGCAAGTAGCTCGTGCCATCGGTCGGGTACGGCGCGAGGTTCGTGAGGATGTCCTGCCAGGCGCTGCGCGAGTCCGCGTCGAGCGCGTACTTGGTGCTGAGCTGGACCGCGATCGGGAACATCGCGCGGACCGCCGCCAGGTCGGTGATGGCATTTTTTACGTTCCAATACGTCTCGTGGGCGTTGGAATCGGCCATGTAATATTGGCCGGTGCCCGGGTCTTTCGAGAGCATCTTCACGTAGAAGTTCGCCGCGTCCCGCATGAACGGATACACGGTGTTTTTCAGGAAATTCTCGTCGCCTCCGTAGGTGTATTCGGCGTAAAGGTTCAGCGCCGCTTCGGTGCCCGTCGAGTAGATCTTGTCGGTGTATTGGGTGAGACCGCTGGCGTCGCCGTTCCAGCCCATGGTCTCGGGTACGAAGATCGCGTTCGTTTGGTAACGCGACATCGTCAGGGCGCGCAGTGTGTCCGCGTTGCGCACGTAGAGGTTATTGAAGCCGTGAAGCGCGTCCACGTGATTCGAAGCAGGGAAGGAATTGTACAGATCGCGCTCGTTCCAAAACCAATACGCGTAGCCCCAGGGCACCTGGGGCTGAGTGGCGGCACTATCCCCCGTGGGTCGGAACACGCCGTTCACGAAGTGGAATGGGTAGTTGCCGAACGCGCCCGACAAGATCTGATAAGTCGCAAGGTAATAAACGTTCTCGAGATAATCGGCCTCTCCGGAAGCATCCGAATATTGCTCGAACGAGCGCTGCCATTGCGAATGCCAGAAGTCCGTGGACTTGCCACCGAGCGTTGCGTAGCTCTGGGTCGTCGCGTCGCTCAACGCTTGTTTGGCGGCGGCAACCGAGTCGTTGCCTTGTGCATTGATGCGCGTCGCTACCGCAAACCAAATCGTGTAGCTCGGCGTCGGGGTGATCGTGAGCTTCACGTCACTGCCGTTCACCGCCTGCGTCGTGAACTTGGCGCCTTCGACCGTGGCTGCGAGCGTGTAACCGAAGTGGTTTGCGTCGGTTTGCCCGCGGCTGAGCCCCGCGCCGGTCGCATCAGCGTAGGTGCTCACCGTCTTCCAAGTCGTCAGATCCGGCACGCCGCCGTTGTTTTGGAGACTGCTCAGGTCCCACAGACTCAGATCGACGCTCACGCTCGACAGACCGGTCCGCGCGTCCTCGACGTGGATGCCCATCACTTCGCTACCGGGGTCGCCGAGGATCGTGACCTTGCGATCGCTCGCATAAGTCGTGACCAGATCGCCGTCGTAGAGCGCGAGGCGCTGTTGGAAATTCGTAGTGCCGTCGTCGAGCGCGGGCGTGGTTGCGAAGTGAATCAAGCCGGCGCTGAAGGCGTTTTGCGGCGAATCATCGACATTGGACACCTGCATGGTGAGGTTGCCGCTGTCGCTCCACGCCATCGCACCGAGCCGCCCGCTGCCAACCCGGAGACCGTATAGAGGATTCGTATTTTCCTTGTTGTAGACGATGTCGTGCTTCGAGAGATACCCCGCGTAGTCGACATCGAGCACGCCGGTGGTTGGGTCGAAGGCCTCGCCTGTGGGGCTATCGACTACGGTCGTGGTCATCCCGGTGGCGCCGCTGCTCGCGGTCGCGCCGCCGTTGTTGGTCCCGCCGCTATTGGCACCGCCGTTGTTGGTCCCGCCGTTGGTTCCACCGGCCCCGCTCGCGGTAGCGGTCGAACCGGCACTCGTCGAACCGGCATTCGAAGTGTTGCCAGCCTGTGCAGCGAGTCCGCCAGCTCCGGCTGCTGAGTCCGCCGAGCCAGAGCCCGACTTGCCCGAAGACGAGCATGCAACGACACCTGCGAGGCACACTGGGCCAAACTTCCGCACGAAGCCCAGCAAATGAGCGCGCGAGCGCGAGAATCGAACAACGGTCATTTTTTGCGGTTCGTGGAGTTGACTCGTTCGTTCGATCACTCTGATTTTCGGCTGACACTCCTTTTGCGAAAAGGGCGGAAAGTTGGCGCCGCCGCATTCCTTCGCGCACGCGTTGAATCCCCGAACGCTCGCGGTAGCGGCAGGCGCCGCGCACCCCCAGTCCGCTCGACGCTTCAGGGCGTCGCTGAGCAAGCTGGCACGCTGCCCGTGATGCACTTACCCGTGGCATCGCAAATGGCTGGCACTTCACCGGTCGAGCAGCTTTCGCCGCAGCTCTTGCCGACGCACGCTGCGTCGGGCGTCGTCGCAGGGCAAGTGGCTGACGATTGCTGGCTTGAGACTGGTGCGGGAGCGTACCCAGCAGGATCGTAGCAAGGAACATCCACGAGCTGACCCGAGCATCCGCAATAGGCCACGAACGAAGCACACACCGGGCCGCCCGGCGCCTTGAAGCAGGCGGCCTTCGCGGCGCAACCGTCCGCGATCTCGTACAAGCAATTGAAGCCGTCGCCGCAATCCGCATCCGTGGTGCAGGATGCGCCCGAACCGCCGGCGCTTGCGTTCGATGAACCCGCCATGCTGGAGTTGCCAGCGTTCGAAGCGCCGCCCGACGCGTTACTCCCGGACGCGCCGGCGCGAGCCGTTGTCGAGCCGCCACTCGCCGTGTCGGAACCGCCGCTCGTCGAGCTCGCTCCGGCATTGCCAGCGCTCGCACTCGACCCGCCAGCGCTTTCGCCGACCTCACTCGGACTGGTTCCGCATGCCGCGGACAGCGCGGCCATGCCTAGGGGCAGCAACCAAACCAACCGTGAAGGGGCAAAGGCAACGTGAGTCGCGGTCATTGATCAATCCTCCGAAGCTCATAGCTCGACGCGGGAAAGCGGAGCACGGCACAACTAGAAAAACCAGCCCGAGCACCAAGCCGCAGACAGAGCGCGTGGCCGCGCGCGTCGGTTGCAAGGGCTCCCGCGCTGGGTAGCATCGTGAAGTATGTCGAGCCGCTATGACGAAGCCGTCGCAGCACTGTACCAGGTGCCGCATGAGTCCTTCGTTGCGGAGCGGCAACGGCTCGCTGCTGAGCTCAAGGCCAGCGGCGACAAAGCTGCGGCCGCGCAGCTCGCGAAGTTGGCGCGCCCCGCGATCTCGGCGTGGGCCGTCAACCAATTGTGGTGGCGCGCGCGCCATGAATTCGAGGAGTTGTTCGAATCAGCCGCCGAGCTGCGCGCCGGGAGGCTCGAGGCGCGCGGTGCGCACCGCCAAGCCTTGACGAAACTGAGCGCGAGCGCGCGCAGATTGCTCAACGAAGCCGGGCACGGCGCGAGTGAAAGCACCGTGCGCCGTGTAGAAACGACGTTGTCAGGCTTGGCCGCCGTCGGAAGCTTCGACCCAGAGCCGGCGGGTGCGCTCACCAAAGATCGGGATCCCCCGGGCTTCGACGCGTTCGGCGGCGCGGCGAGTGCCGCTGACGATTCGGCGGCGCTCGCGAAGACGGACGAAAGCGCGCCGCACACCTCGCACGGTCACCCGAAAAATGGGCTGAAATCGCCAGACCGGCACACGCTCGCGGAAGCCAAGCGTCAGGAGCACGCTGAAGCGCAACGCGCGCGCGACGCGGCCATCGCGGAGAAACGGCGCATTGCTGAAGAGCGCGCACGACAGCAAGCCAAACGCCACGAGCTGGAGCTCGCCGTGCACGAGGCCAAGAACGAGCTTGCAGCGCGCGAGCGTCAGCGCGAACGCATCGCCAAGGAGCTCGCTGCGGCCGAGCGAGACGTCGAACGCGCGCAATCGGCCGTCGAGCAAGCGGAGGCGAAAATCGCCGCACTCGCGTCGCATGCTCGCGACGAGTGACCGGTTCGCTCCCTACGCGGCCATCGTTCAATGTAAGTGCCTGGCGACTTAGCTGCGCTGGAATGAGCGCGTCAGTCGGGCTGGAAGCTCGAAAAGAGCGTTGCCGTTGGCTCGCCTATTTGCACGGCATGACGCGCGCGATTTTCACGGACGTGGTCGTATCGCCTGCGGCGGGATACGCGACGCTGCCGTCCGGGTAGGGCTTAAACGCCATGTACGCGTGGTCCTTGACGGCGATGTTGAGCTGCGTGCCGACGGTGTTGGCGGCGGTCATGTCGCGGACTTGCGCGGCCATGGAGGTGCCTGAGCCCCACGCGAGCAGCATGTTGCCTGAGCCGTAGGGCACGAGGTGCGGGTGTTGCGAGGTGCCCGCGTTGCTGACCGAAGCACCCTTTACGTTAGTAAACGTGAAGTGGTTCAGCCGAATCGCGTTGGTGTCGCTCCACGCGGACCAATAGCCGCCGTCGGGCGCATTGATCAGATCGCCGTTGAAGAACTCACCCGAGCACGTCGCTTGGAAGAGCAGCGCGCCCGTGTCCGGGCGCTCGATCGCGCAGTTGTCTGCGTCCGTTGCGCAGGTCATCACGAAGGCTTTGTTCCCGGAATCCCAAGTGAGGCGGGTCGTCCAGGAATGGCTGCAGCCCCAGGGAAAGCTGTTGTGCCCCGTGAGCAGGTTGCCGTTCGAGTCGACGACCTGCATGCGATCCCCCTCGTGAATGTCGATGCAGCCGCTGTTGCCCGTGCGGTAAACCGTGATCGCCGCTGCGAAATAGGCCGCGTAGTTCGCGCCGTCGAAGGCGATGCGGCCGTGGTGTTGGTAGTTCTTCCAGGTGAAGATCGCGCCGTTGTCGTAGCCAGCCAAGTTGCTCGACAAGTTGGTCACTTGGGTTTGCCAGACGACATTGCCGGTTTTGTCGAAGCGCACGAGCCAAGTGTTTTGGCATTGGCTGGAGGTGCCACCACAGAGCATGCCGCCGCCGCAGTTGTCGGTGCCCGTATTGGTCGCGTTGCGCACCACCATCACGACGCCGCCGTTGTCGTCGGCGTACAGGTCTTGCAAGTCTTGCGCGGGGATGCTGAACGGTGTGCCCACGAGCTGATCGCTGCAATCGAGTTGAGCGATGTGCACGTTGTTGTCTGTGCCGAGCCAGGCCAAGCGCGAGCCGCCGCCTGGGATCGCGGAGATCGCCATGGGCAGCGGGTCCGTGTCTGCCTGTGAGCCGTAGCCGGTCACTGGGATGCCGAGATTGACGCTCGTGACGTTCACGGTGGGTGCCGTGCAGGAACCAACCGCGCTCGAACACGCGCCGGCCGTGCCACCACTGCTGCTGCCACCACTCGAGCCCACGGCTCCGGCCGCGCTGCTGCCGCTGGTGCCTGTGTTGCCAGCTGCGCCTCCGGTGCTCGTCTGCCCGCCGCTAGAAGGGCTACCGCCATTGTTAGTCTGGCCACCGTTGGACGCGCCGCCACTGTTGCTTGCGCCTCCGGTCGCCGCACCTGCCGTTGAGCTGCTGCCTGCCGTCCCCGCGCTGCTCGTGTTACCGCCGGAAGCGTTCGCGAGGCCGCCGATCCCGGCTGTCGCGCCCGCCCCGGGGTTGGACGCCGTTGAGGGGTTACTGCTGCATCCGACAGAGACCAACAGCAGCGCGATGACACTCGAGCTTTTTCGCAGAAAAGCCATACTAAAACTCTTTCGAGGGCTGCCCGGCCCAACCGGGATACGGCGTAGTCGCTTCGACTGGACGCGATCAGGCAGCAAAGAACGCGCAACCTTCCGAATTT
>DATHOI010000515.1:0-3809 GCA_035485095.1 Polyangiaceae bacterium
TTGTCTTCGATGGCGACCAAGCGGGCCATCAAGTCCTTGCTGAGACCACGCGCGTCGCTCACGTCACGGTGAACGGCTTGCGCGGAGCGCTCCTGCTTGCGCTCTTTGAGCACGCCATCGAGCTTCTTGAAGATGCGGCCCAGCATCTGTTCGAGTTGCTCGACGTCGTTTCGGATGAACAAAAATTCGCGCTGGATCTGCTCGATGGTGTAGCTCTCCGCCATCATCTGCTTGATGCGCAGAATCTGACGAACCACACTGACGGGGTACATACCCTGTGAGCCTTGATGCTTGCCCTTGCGCCCGACGCGCACGCTGCGCGGCAAGAGGCCGAGCTGCACGTACTTGCGAAGTGTCGCTTCACTGAGCGACACGTCATGCGTGGCGAACAAGTCCAAAATCTCCACCGAGGTCAAGCCGGCGCTGTTGTCGCGCTCGAGCTTGGTCAGGGTGGGTTCGTCGATCACGGTCGGTTTCCAGGTTTGCCAGGCGGCGCGTCGGCTGCCCCAGCGCGAGCGAATATATTCTATTCAATGGATCGCCCAAAGGACTTTATGCGCAATTATTTGCGCATGGAACGCGGAAGCTCCATGGAAGCTGTTTGCGATCGCAGATATGACATTTACTGTCACTACGAATGGAATATCCATGGAGCTCATAAACCGTCCATGCGCACATGGAACCACATGGTTTTGGCTGTGTTCGCGCGCAGCATTTGAAACGAGCGAGACATGCGGGCTGACCGGCAACGCGCCAGCCTTTTGACGAGCCATGGACAGTTCCGCTACGCGCGCGAGTAACTCGAACCGAGTGACGGTACGTGGCCGTGTGTGGCAGCTTCAGGCTCGACCAGAGCTGCCGGTCACTTCGATAACCTCTGCGGCGCAGGCGTCCGCCACGTTCTGGCGCAGCTCGTCGATCGCGCGCTGCTCGTCGATGAACGCCGACAACCAGCGCGCCGCCACGTCAGCGCTGGGCGGGCGATCCGAGCGCTCCGCGGATAGCAAGCTTGCCACAGCGTCGACCAGCCCGGCGGGCATGGCGGGCACGCGCTGCGCGAGCACTGTGCGGTACTCGGCGACCTTTGCCTCGATGTCCGCGGCCGGCTCGAAAACAGGCCTGCGGCCGATCAACAGCTCGTACAAGATCACGCCCAAGGCGAACAAATCGCTGCGCACGTCCAACGCTTCGCCTCGCCACTGTTCTGGCGACAGAAACCCGGTCTTGCCCTTGACCAAACCAGCGCGCGTCCATTGTTCGCGATCGAAGGCGCGCGCGATCCCGAAATCCGCGAGTTTCACCTCTCCTTCGCGAGAAACGAGCACGTTGTGCGGAGTGACGTCACGGTGCACGATGCCGCCGGGGACGGCGCGTTGCGCCGCCGCGAGCGCGCGACACAGGCAGGTCCCGATGGTGGCCACGACCGCCGGTCTCAGCGTTCGGCCACGCCGCCCCAGCGCGCGGGTGAGCGCGCGCAGGTCCACCCCGCGCACCAGCTCGAGCGCGAGAAATACCTGGCCTGCCTCGTCCTCCAGCGCGTCGAGTAGCTGCACGACGTTGGCGTGACGGATGCGCGCCAAGAGCCGCGCTTCCTCGAGCAGCGCGCGGCGTTCGACGCGGTTCAGGTGGCGCAGCGGGCGCTTGATGCAAACCTCGTCCGGAAATAAGCCGCCCTCACGGCGCGCGAGCCATGTTTCTGCGCTGCCGCCTCGCCCGAGTAGGCGCACGAGCACGTAGTGATCATGCCGACTGCGTGGGACGAGATCAGGCATCTCCCGAGATCGGTCACAAAGCGCGGCCAGTTTCCGGGTATCTGGGCGACGAGTCGTTTGTGGTAGCCTCGCGCCTCGGATGCCCGGTCCGGTCCATCGCGACGTGACGGCAAGCGGCGTGCGGCTGCGCGTCGTCGAGGCCGGCAGCGGGCCGCCCGTGATCTTGATCCACGGTCTATTCGTCGACCACACGAGCTGGGATCTGGTCACGCCCGAGCTTGCCGAAAGCTTCCGCGTCGTGGCCCTCGATCTGCCTGGCTTCGGCGCCAGCGAGAAGCCGCCTCCGAGTCGCTTTCCGTACGGCATCGAGGCATTCGCCGAAGCCATCGCCGACCTGTACGCTGGCCTCGAGCTGGGCCCGGCGGCGTTGGTCGGACACGCGCTTGGCGGAGCTGTGGCATTGACCCTCGCGGCGCGCCATCCGGAGCTCGTGTCGCGCCTCGCACTGATCGACACGCTTTGCTACGAGAGCGGCACAGGCCGCTACGGCGAGCTCGCGTTGCTGCCGTTCGTGGGCGGGCTCGTGCTCAAGCAACTCTGGGGTCGCGGCCTCTTTCGCCGGCATTTTCAGGAGACGGTGTTCGGGCCCACGTCGAGCGTGGCCGCGCCGCGCATCGACCGTTACTACGACGCGTTCAACGCGCCTGCCGCGCGTAGCAGCGCGCTCGCGACGCTGCGCGCGACGGTCGACACACGCGGCGTCGTCGCTCAAACGACGCGCATTCAAGCACCCACGCTGGTGATCTGGGGTCGACACGACCGCGTGTGGCCGGCAAGCTTCGGTCAGCGCTTGTCACGCGAGATCCGTGGCTCAGGCTTCGAGTTGCTCGATTGCGGGCACTCGCCGCAAGAGGAACGACCAGCAGACCTGGTGCGCATATTGAAGCGCTTCCTGAGCGAAGAGCGACGGTCGCGCTTCTGACCTGAAGCGCGCCGGACTTGCGCGCGTCGTGCTAACCCGACGCCACTCCCGAAGCGCTCGAATTTGGCCAGGCGTGCGCTGTCCGTCTAGCGTTGCGACATGGAGTTGGTGAAAGCGCTCTTGGTGTTCTTCGTTTTGACGGGCTGCGCCGAGGTTGCGAGTGAGCTGCCACTGACTCACGCCGCGACACCAAAGCCGGCGACACCCGTCGCGAACCTCAGCGACGCGGCACGGCTCGGCCCGCCGAACCCGCAGCGCTCGAGCGCTCGTCACCTGGACCACGCGTCAGCGACGTCCACCGCCGACATTTACTAGCGCGCGACGCGACGCGACGAAGGCCTAGAGCGGAAAGGCCGCAGTAGGCGGACGGTCACCGGCCGGGGGCGACGCCGGAGGCGGCTCGGCGGGCTTTGCGTCATGAGCCGGAGCCGCAGGCTCGGCATGCGGCGCGGCAGCTGGCCTGGCCGGCGCGGCAGTTGCCGGCTTCGAGCGCGGAGCAACCTCCGCGGGCAAAACGGGCGTAGGCGGCGCGGGCGCGACCGGTGCGGAAACCGGCACCGCAGCGCTCGGCTCGGGCGTTTCCTTCGGCAGCGGCGCGTCTACCGGCACGGGTGGCACATCGACCACGGGTGGAGGGCTCGGAATGGGCGCAGTGAGCGGCGCGTTCGTCGCTGGCGGGATTGCGGGGGTCGGGGTTGCCACCACGGGCACCACCACCGGCGGCGGCTCGGCCGTTGCACCAGGCTCGACGCTGGACGCTTGATGATGCGAATGCCACAACGCGGCGCTCGCGACCGCTAGGCCGATGCCGACGATCAGCGAAACATATTGAATGAAGCGCTGACGCCGCGCTTCCTGCTCGGGCGTGCGCCGAATCAGACGCCGAGGGTCCTCCTCAGCGGCCAGATCGTCGTAGCCGTGCGGCTCTTCCAAGCTCGGCGAGCGGTGGTGCACAGGGCCGCCCTCGTAACTGCCCGCTTCGCCCGCGGAGAAGAATTCGTCGTGCGCGTCTTCCACCAGTGCGGCGTCGGAATTGGCGACCGAAGCCGAAACTTGAAACGACGAGCTCGTTCGTGAGGCCACCGCGGGCACGTCGGGCGTCGGCGCCGACAGCA
>DATHOI010000516.1:0-2147 GCA_035485095.1 Polyangiaceae bacterium
CAAGGACAAGCAACTGGCTGCGCTCTTGGAAAAGCGGCTCGACACCGCGGTCGGTGACGAAGCCTTCGAGCTCAAGCTCCGCTTGGCGAAGCTCGCGCTCGATCTGCACGAGCCCGAAAAATCGATTGTGCACGTGGAAGACGTGCTGCGCGAGCGCATCAACGACTACCAAGCGCGCGAGTTGGCCGAGCGCATGCTCGAAATCGGCGGCCTGCGCGCCAGAGCTGCGCGCATGCTGGAGACCGTGTACGAGGCGCGCGACGAGATTCGCGATCTAGTGCGCGTGCTCGAGATCCGCCTGGAGGGCTTCGGCTCGGATCCCGCGAATGACGACCGGCGCGAGCTGCTTCGTCGCATCGCGACGTTGCGCGACGATCGCTTGCACGACGACGACGGCGCGCTCCGCACGCTAGCGCTGCTCGTGCCTGCCGACCCGCTCGATATGGACGCGCGCAAACGCCTGCTCGAGATTGGCCGGCGTTTGTCCGCGCACGAGCGCGTCGCCGAAGTGTTGACGGCGGCCGCTGAACGCGCGGAAACGCCCACGCTGCGCGGCGAAATCCTGATGCACGTCGCCGCCATTTGCGAAGACTTGCTGAGCGACCGCGAGCGAGCCGAGCGCGTCTACCGGCGCGTGCTCACGCTCGATGAAACCGACGCGGATTTGGTTCTGCCCGCGGCGCGCGCGCTGGAGCGAATTTACATCTCGGCTGGTGAGAACGCCAAGCTTGCCGAAATGCTGCGCGTGCAGGTCAAGCACGAGCAGGACGGCGCGGCGCGGCGCGAGCTCCTCGGACGCTTGGGCGACTTGTGCCAAAGCGTGCTGGGCGACAATGACGGCGCGATCAGCGCGTGGAAGTCGCGCGTCGAAGAGAGCCCGGACGACGAGCAGGCCCTGGCTGCGCTCGACCGTTTGTACGAGCTGACCGAACGCTACCGCGAGCTCGTGGAGATCTTGGAGCGTCGCCGTGAAGCGACCTCCGACGGCGAGCTGCGTCGCACCCTGATGACGCGCTCTGCCGAGATTTTGTGGAAGAAGCTCGAGGCCGTGTCGGAGGCGATCGAAGCGTATCAGGCGTTGACAGCGGAGTTCGGGCCGCGTGGCGCGTCGCTGAGCGCGCTCGAGGCCTTGTTCGCGAGCGCGAGTCGCTGGGAAGAGCTGAGCGAGACGCTCGAGCGCCACCTGGACATCGCCGAGAGTGACACGGAGCGGCTGGAGCTACTCGCCAAGCTCGGTGATCTCAAGCGCGAGCACCTGAACGACGTGCCCGGAGCGCTCGAGGTCTATCGGCGCGCGCTCGGCATCGACACGCGTCACGCCCCGAGCCGCGCTGCGCTCGAGCGTTTGCTGGACGCCGAGGAACCGCTGTCGCGCCGCGAATCCGCGCAAATTCTGCATCCGATCTACGAGGCCGAGTCGGACCACGAGCGCTTGTTGCGCGTGCTCGAGATCGAAGTCACGACGAGCGACGACGCGCTCGACAAGATTTCCGGCTTGGAAGCCGCCATGCGTGTTGCGGAGAGCAAGCTGGGTGATTCGAAACGCGCCTTTGGCTACGCCGAACGCGCGGTGCGCGCCGCAGTAGGCCACGCCGATCTGGAGCCGTGGTTCCAAAACTTGGAGCGTTTGTCTGGGGCGACCGGAAAACAAGCCGAGTACGTCAAGCTGCTGTGCGACGTCGTGCCCGAGATTTTCGACGGGGAAGTGCAGCTGTCGGTGACGCTGAAGATCGCCGATCTGGCTCGCCATCAGCTCGCCGATCGCGAGCTAGCGCGTGAGTACTACAAGAAGGCGCTCGAACAGCGCGCAGATGACAAGAAAGCACTCGGAGCTCTCGAGTCGCTGTACGAGGAAACAGGCGACGCGCAGAGCCTCCTAGAGATCTTGGAGCGGCGCGTCGAGGTTGCCGAGTCGGACGACGAGCGCAAGCAGCTCTTGTTTCGGCGCGCTCGGCTGCTCGCCGACGTGCTCGACAACAAGCCGCGCGCGATCGAGGTCTATGAGAGCATTCTCGAGCTCGGGCTCGACGCGGCTGCCGTCAGCGCTTTGGAGAACTTGTACGCGGCCGTCTCCCAGTGGAGTGAGCTGATCTCGCTGTACGAGCGCCAGCTCGATGCAAAGATCGGCAATGCCGCCGATCTGCACG
>DATHOI010000517.1:0-3110 GCA_035485095.1 Polyangiaceae bacterium
CTGCCGGGACCGCTCTACCCGCGCGAACCGGTGAGCCCCCGCAAGCGCCCGATCACTCGCATGCTGACTGGCCTGTTCCACGTCAATGAAGGCGCGCACAAGCAGCAGCGCCGGCTGCTCATGCCTGCATTCCACAGAAGCCGAATAGAAGGCTACCGGGACGAAATGGTGGCAACCACTGAAGCGTTGCTCGAGAAGTATCGCCCCGGCACGATCCGCGACATTCGCCCCGACATGATGGAGCTGACGCTGCGCATCGCCACGACCACACTCTTCGGTAGCGATCTCGGTGAGCTCGGGCTGGGCATTGGTCACGACCTCGAAGAGTGGGGCGTGGTCTTTCGCGGAGCGGCCATTTTACCCTTGGATTTGCCGGGTACGCCGTATCGACGCTGGCTCGATCTGTCGCACCGGATCGACCGCGGCATCCATCAGGTGATTCAGGCCAAGCGCAGTAGCGGCGGCGCCGGGCGCGACATGCTCTCGATGCTACTCGAAGCGCGCGATGAAGACGGCGCGCAGCTGAGCGAGGACGAGCTCATCGGCCACGCCGGGGTGATCTTCGCGGCGGGGCACGAGACGAGCAGCAACGCGCTCAGTTGGACGTTATTTCTACTTGCTCAACACCCGCGTGTGATGGCCGACCTGTGTGACGAGCTGCGCGGCAAGCTGCACGGCGACGCGCCGACCTTCGACGACTTACCCGAGCTCGTGCTGCTCGATCGCGTGGTCAAAGAGAGCCTGCGCATCTTCCCGCCTGCGCCACTGAACCATCGCGTCACTGCGCGCGACTCGGCGCTCGCTGATTACCAGATCCCCGCGGGCACCGAGATCTTGAGCAGCATTTATCACACGCACCGCATGCCGGAGCTGTATCCCGATCCGTTGAGCTTTCGACCCGAGCGCTGGGCAGGGCTCGACCCGGGCCCGTACGCGTTCAACCCGTTCAGCGCGGGACCGCGCATGTGCATCGGCGCCACCTTCGCGCTGTTCGAGATCAAGATCGTGCTGGCTCTGCTGCTGCAACGCTTTCGCTTCGAGCTCGTGCAAAATCAGCGCATCGACCGACAATTCACGATCACTATGGCGCCCTCGCCTCGCGTGTTGATGCGCGTGCAACGCCTGGGTCGCGCTTACGCGAGCGCCGCGCCCGTGCACGGCAACGTGCACGACATGGTGCGGCTCGCCCAGGACTAAGGGCCCGCGAATGGCCAGCGCGCGGGGCTTGAAACCCGCTCTCTCCCCACGACCTCCCCTGCGACGAGAAATCTGATGTTTAAGTTTAGACTTCAGATTTGAAATGAAATAGGCGTGAGCACAGCAGTGGGTCGGATTTTGAAGTCCAGCCGGTGTTCGCGACGCCGTCAGCGTCGGCCGCCAACGAATCGCCTAGCTCGCGCGTCAAATCCGGCCAGCATCCGTACGTACTTTGTTCCTTGCGGAAAAAGGGAGCTTCTTTGCGAGCGTCGCAGCAGGACGCCGAAGGCTGTGCCGAAATCGGGAATGACACGCGACCATCAACAGGATGGCCACGTTGCAGGTCGCAGACGGCTCGATTCACTTGCCCGTTCCCGAGCCCTAACCGCCGTGCGCCGGGGCCGCAGCGAGCGACAGTGTCTGAAGCTCAGAGGTTCCGAGCGGCTGCAACGTGCCTTCGAGCCAGTCCGCCACACCCTTGCCGTAGCCGGGACCGAAGCGTGATTCGGACGCGCCTCCAGGCATGTTGTACCAGGCGCCGGGTCGACTCATGTCCATGAGCAAGTGAAATGCGGGCGCGTACACTAGGCGTTCGCCTGAAATCGGCGAGACGCGACATTGGAACGGCGAGTCGGGGCTACCGGGCAGCTCGAGCTCTGGCGAGTCGAAGCCGAGGAATGCCGGAGACCGACCGCGCGTCAGCAAATGAGAGAAACGCAGCCGCACCGGCACGTCATGCCGCTCGTAGCTGGTGAGCGCAGTGCCGAATGCGGTGTGCAGCAACTGCGAGAGCTCCGTTTCGCTCAGCACGCCCGGGTGCTCGAGCGCGAGCACCCGGTCGATCTGATTTTGATAGATGGCGAGCGCCGACCATTCTCGGAAACGACGCGCCATCGGTCGCTCCAGATCTTGCTCGAGCAACAGAAAACACGTCTCTTCATAGAGCTTGCCGAACAAGCGCAATAAATCACGATCGCCTTGTTTTTCAGCCCAAAGCGCGAGCGCGCGCGCCTGCGAGTGGTCCGGCAGCAGGCGCTTCCAAACCGGCATGAGCCGCCGCGCGCAGCCGTCCAACGTGTCATACGAGATGCGAAGTAACGAGAGCGGCTCGTGCATCCGCTCGGCGTCGAGGAGCTCACTGATGCGCTCGAAGCGATACGGCGCTTCCGGGAACGTGCACCAGCGCGCGACGTGTGGACCGTGCCCCCCTTGATTGGCGGATACCAAGCTACCCGTAGCAGGGTGCAGCGCGATGGGTCGTTCCGCTTCGGGCACGGGCTCAGGGACTCGCTCGCTCAACTTGGTCCCGACGCGCGGGAACGCGCCGACAGCCTCAGGCTCTGACTCGGAGCGTTGATCGATGGAGCCCGTGACGACGCTCGCGATGCCGCCGCTCGAGTCGACCAAGATAGCCTCCAGCGACACGCTCTTGATCTCGCGTTGCACCTCCAACAAATCCTCGACCTTACGACAGTCGAGGATGCGCGTCGCGGCTGAAAAGGCCTGGAAAACCTGGTCGAACCCGGCCACACGCACGCAAGCCAGATCCGCCTCGCCGTTCACCTCACCCAGTACGACGCCCGCGTCGCTGTCGTGAAACACCCACGTTTCAGTGGGCTTGCCTTTGATGACGACGCGCTCTTCGCGGCGCCTGAGCGGGTGATAGCGCCCTTGTCTCCAGTATTGACCCGCGCGCACGCGCTCGGAAGTGAAGTTGACGTTGTCACCGTGAGCGAACGTGTACGACCAACCGACATGTTCGGTGCGCCCCGCCGCAAACCAAGGACAACCCGGGATGGTCATGCCGCACAGCGACCCGGACTCGGCGCACGAGAGCTCGGCCGCATAAAACAAGGGCGGAAATTTGCCCACCTCGAGATGAAATTCGCCCATCAAGAGCGCGCCGCCCGTGC